>NZ_BAAAEP010000012.1:0-84870 GCF_039523075.1 Caenispirillum bisanense | reverse complement strand
CGCCGCCACCGCCGCCGCCGCCGGCAGCCTGCCGCCCACAGTGCCGCCGGCCGCACCGCCGGCCGCGCCGGCGCCCAAGGGTCCGTGGTCATGAGCGACCTGGGCGGCTTCATCGACTCCTCGTCGCCGTGGTTCTGGTTCGCCCTGGCCTTCGCGGTCGGCATCCTCGACCTGGTCGTCGGCTCCTTCCTGCTGTTCGCCCTGGCGGTCGCCATCGCCCCCATCGGCGTGCTGCTGCTGATCGCGCCCGAAACCATGAGCGACTGGCGCCTGCAGGCGGTCATCATCGTGGTGCTGTGGGCGGCGGCGACGGTGGTGTTCCGCCGCCTGTTCGGCGCCCGCCGCAGCCGCCGCGGCGGCCGGGGGGACGTCAACGACTACTGACCGCGCCGGCCCCACGGGTGACAAGACGGTGAGCAGCGGCAGCCGGCGGCCCGGCCTGTCGTTGACCCTGTGACGACGGCCCTTGCCGAACCGCCGCCGCCACCCGATCTTTCGCCTTGCCCCGCAACTGCCGCCAGGATCGCGATGAGCCCCGCCGACCCCGCCAGACCCCGCCGCCGCCTGCTGCCGCATCTGTTGTCGGCGGTCCGGTGTGGCGAGCGCGGCGGGCGGGTGGCCGTCGGCACCATGCTGGCGGAACTGGGCGACCGCTCCTTCGGCTGGGCCCTGCTGGTGTTCGGGCTGCTGAACCTGATCCCGCTGCCGCTCGGCTTCAACATGGCGACGTCGCTGCCGGTGTTCCTGGTGGCGGCGCAGATGGTGGTGGGGCTCGACCGGCTGTGGCTGCCGCAGCGGCTGGCGGTGGCGACGGTGGACCGCCGCGCCCTGCGCCGCAGCGTGGTGAAGCTGAAGCCCATCGTCCGCCCCATCGAGCGCATCGGCCGCCGGTCCTGGCTGCGGCTGCTGCGCCGGCCGCCCGACCGGCTGGTGGGCGTGGCGCTGCTGGTCATCACCTTCGTGCTGTTCCTGCCGCTGCCGCTGACCGGCTGGTTCCCGGCCATCGCCATCTTCGTCATCGCCGTCGGGCTGATCGAGCATGACGGCCTGATCACCGCCGTCGGCCTCGCCATCGGTGCCTTCGCCGTCACCGTGGCGGCGGTGATGGCGGTGCTGCTGGCGGCCGGCGTCGACCGCGTGTTCTAGGCCATGCGCCCCGCCCTGGTGCCGGTGCTGCCCCTGGCCCTCGTGCTGCTGACGGCGGCCTGCGTCGATCCCATGCCGCCGCTGCAGCCGCTGCCGCCCCTGTCGGCGGGCGCCGCGGCCGCCGGCCCGACGGCGGGGGGCGTGCCCTCTCAGCCCGAAGTGCGATCGGTGGTGGTGCCGGCACCGGCCCTCGCCCTGCCGGCGGAGCGGACACGGCGGCCGGAGCACGTGCCGCCGCCCGACCCGCCGCTGCCCGGAACCGCCGGCGACTGGCCGCCCTCCCTGCGGCAGTTGCAGGGCCTCGAACGTTCCCCCTACCTGCCGCAGCGGCCGCCCATCGGCCTGTCTGACTGCCCGGCGCCGGCGGCGCACTGCCGCTGAGGCGGGGCGGTCACTCCGGCCGCCGCCGCTCCGCCGCATAGGCGAGCGCCGCCAGCACCATCAGCGACAGCAGGGCGAGGCCGCCGGTGACCGCATAGGGCGTCACCGCCTCGATCCACACGGCGTCGACGGCGGCGCGGTCGAAGCGCACCACGGCATAGAGCGGCCACTGCTCCAGCGACCGCACCCAGCCGATCTGCTCGTCATCGTCGATGCGGGCCAGCACCGCCCCCGGCACCGCCACCGCCAGCACGTCGTCGCGCACGTCCTCCGCCGTGGACGGCGGCATGGCGACCAGAACGTCGCCCTGGTGGCGGACCAGCGCCATGCTGGCGTTGTAGGGCAGCGCGAAGGTCTGCAGGAACGACGCAAAGAAGGCACTGTCGAGGGTCACCGAGACGATCCCCGCCATGTCGCCGCCGTCGGCCGGGGCGATGCGGCGGGTGAGCAGGAAGGTCGGCACCTGCGTCACCCGGCCCACCAGCGGGCTGCTGACGTAGGGGCCGACGTCGTCGCTGTCGGCGAAATGGCGGTAGAAGTCGCGGTCGCTGGCGTCCGACGACGGCGCCGGAAAGGCATGGCTGACCAGCCGCAGCTGCCCGTCGGCATCGTTGAGCCACACCGCATCCACATGGGCGAAGCGGGCGGCATCGGCGCGCAGGCTCTGCCACAGGGCGCGGTCGGCGGCGATGGCCGCCCAGTCACGGCCGGCAACCCGCTCCCGCACCGTCTCCACCAGGAAGTCGGCGCTGTCGAGCAGGCGGCCGGCGTTCTGGCTGAGCAGGTCGGTCGCCACCCGCGACTGGGCGGCGGCGGCGTCATAGGTCGCCTGCCGCACCTTCAGCACATGCCCGACGATGCCGGCCAGGATGATGGCGATCGCTGCCAGCGACAGCCACATGAGGACCGGCGCGGCAACGCTGCCGCCGGAGGGGAAGTCACTGTCGAATGTCGACCGCAGCCGACGCCGTCCGCCGCCCTCTGACATACGAAAGGATCTCCCTTATCCGGCCGGCTATAGTGACAGAGACGAAGGTCGCCCACCAGCCCGCTGACAAGGCCGCCGGGTCAGTGTCCCCAGCAGGCGTCCCAATAGGGCTCGGGGCCGAAGGTCTCCACCAGATAATCAACAAAGGCGCGAACTTTCGCGGACAAATGTCGCCCCGGCGGATAGACTGCGTAGAGGGCGATCTCCGGTCCCTCCCACTCCGGCAGCACCGGAACCAGCCGTCCGGCGGCCAGATCGTCGCCGATGATGAAGGTGGGGCTGAACAGGATGCCGAGGCCGCCGACGGCGGCGGCGCGCAGGGCATCGCCGTTGTTCATGCGAACCCGGCCGGAGATGGAGATATCCGATCGGGTACCGTCCTTATGCACCATCTGCCAGGTATTGGCGGTGGTCTGCAGGGTGTAGAGCAGGCAGTCGTGGGCCGCCAGGTCGGAGGGCTGGCGGGGCATGCCGCGGCGCTCCAGGTAGTCCGGGCTTGCCGCCAGCACCCGCCGCACCGGCGCCACCTTGCGGGCGATGAGCGAACTGTCGGCCAGGCGGGTGATGCGCACCACCACGTCCACCCCCTCCGCCAGCACGTCCACCAGCCGGTCGTCGTAGGACACCTCCAGCGTCAGGTCGGGGTAGCGGGCCAGGAACGGGCACAGGGCCGGCGCCAGATGGGTGATGCCGAAGCTCATGGGCGCCGACACCCGCAGCAGGCCGCGCGGGCTGGCGTGCAGCTGGCTCACCGCCAGTTCGGCGTCCTCGGCCTCCGCCAGGATGCGCAGGCAGTGCTGGTGGAAGGCCTGCCCCGCCTCGGTCAGCGACAGCCGCCGGGTGGTGCGGTTGAGCAGGCGGGCGCCGAGCCGTTCCTCCAGCCGCGACACCTGCTTGCTGACCGCCGACTTGGTCACCTTCAGCCGCAGGGCGGCGGCGGAAAAGCCGCCGCAGTCAACCACCGCGGCGAACGTCGCGTACCCTTCCAGGGGATCGCCGGCCATGGGGCGCCTCCAACTGATGCTTTGGCGGAAACGATTTTATTCCGCAAGCGGCAATTGTCCACGCATCTTTCCCGACCAAACTGTTCGGGCAAGCCGAGGCATGCCATCGGGGCCGCCTCGCCCATGAGGGAGACTGAAGGATGACCAAGGTACTCGTGCTCTATTACAGCACCTGGGGCCACGTCGAGACCATGGCGCGGGCGGTTGCCGAAGGGGCTGCCGCCGTGCCGGGGACCGAGGTGACGGTCAAGCGCGTGCCGGAGCTGATGCCGGCCGAGGTGGCGGCCAAGATCCACGCCAAGACCGACCAGGAAGCGCCCTTCGCCACCCCGGAGGAACTGGCCGACTACGACGCCATCATCTTCGGCACGCCGACCCGCTTCGGCAACATGGCGGCGCAGATGCGCAACTTCCTGGACCAGACCGGCGGCCTGTGGGCGCGCGGGGCGCTGGTGGGCAAGGTCGGCAGCGTGTTCACCTCCACCGGCACCGGCGGCGGCAACGAAACCACCATCACCACCTTCCACGTCACCCTGTTCCACCAGGGTATGGTCGTGGTCGGCCTGCCCTACGGCGAGTCCGGCCTGGCCCAGACCGAGGAAGTCATGGGCGGCAGCCCCTATGGCGCCGGCACCATCGCCGGCAGCGACGGCAGCCGTCAGCCGACCGAGCGCGAACTGGCGGCGGCGCGTTACCAGGGCAAGCACGTGGCCGGCATCGCCGCCAAGCTGGCCGGCTGAGCCCGGCCCGGCCGGACTCACCCCATCCCCCCCTCTCACCGGGAGACGCTCCATGGGCCTACTCGTCGACGGCAAGTGGCAGGACCGCTGGTACGACACCGACGCCACCGGCGGCCGCTTCAAGCGGCAGGACAGCGCCTTCCGCGACCGCATCGGCAGCGAGCGGTTCCCGGCCGAGGCGGGGCGGTATCATCTGTTCGTCGCGTGGGCCTGCCCGTGGGCCCACCGCACCCTCATCGTCCGCCGTCTCAAGGGGCTGACGGAGGCCATCGGCGTTTCCGTGGTGGCGCCGCTGATGCTGGAAAACGGCTGGGAGTTTCCCGACGGCGGCGACCCGCTGACCGGCAGCCGCTATCTGTACGAGGTCTATCTGCAGGCCCGCCCCGACTACACCGGCCGCGTCACCGTGCCGGTGCTGTGGGACACGCACACCCGCGCCATCGTCAACAACGAAAGCGCCGAGATCGTCCGCATGCTCAACAGCGGCTTCGGCGATCTGGCGAGCGGCCCGGACCTTTACCCGGAAGACCTGCGGGCGGAGATCGACGCGGTGAACGAACGGGTCTACGGCGACATCAACAACGGCGTCTACAAGGCCGGCTTCGCCACCACCCAGGAGGCCTATGACGAGGCCTTCGACGCCCTGTTCGCGGCGCTCGACTGGGTGGAGGATCGCCTCGGGCGCCAGCGCTACCTCGCCGGCGACCGCATCACCGAGGCCGACTGGCGGCTGTTCACCACCCTGGTGCGGTTCGACGCGGTGTACCACGGCCATTTCAAGTGCAACCTGCGCCGCATCGCCGACTACCCGCACATGGCCGGTTACCTGCGGGAGCTGTATCAGGTGCCGGGCGTGGCGGAGACGGTCCACTTCGACCACATCAAGCAGCACTACTACGCCAGCCACCGCACCATCAACCCGACCGGCATCGTCCCCAAGGGTCCGCTGCTGGACCTGACGGCGCCTCATGGCCGCGACCGCTTCGCCGGCATCGGCGACATCGTGGGCTGAGGCGCAGCCGGGCCGGATGGTGGCTCAGCGCCGGCCGGCGCCCGCCGCCGGACCGGTGCCGGCCAGGGGGGCGAGACAGCGCGGCGGGAAGTGCAGCGTGACGGTGGTGCCGATGCCCGGCGCGCTGCCGATGGTCATGGTGCCGCCGTGCATCTCGACGAAGGCATTGGTCAGCGGCAGGCCGAGGCCGGTGCCCTCGTAGCGGCGCTGCAGGCTGCTGTCCACCTGCTGGAAGGGCTTGAGGGCGCGGGGAATGTCCTCCTGCTTCATGCCGATGCCGGTGTCGATGATGCGCAGCACGATGCCGCCGCCCACGGGGTCGCGGCGGCCGGTCAGGGTGACGCTGCCGCCTTCCGGCGTGAACTTCACCGCATTGGCCAGCAGGTTGATGAGGATCTGCTTCAGCCGCCGCGCCTCCCCCAGCATGGGCGGCAGGGTGGGCGCCACTTCCACCGTCAGGGTCAGGCCGGCATCGGCGGCGCGCTGGCTGATGAGGCGCACGGCGCTGTCGATCACCGCCTGCAGGTCGACCACTTCCGGGTGCAGCGTCATCTCGCCGGCCTCGATGCGCGAGACGTCGAGGATGTCGTTGATGACGTCGAGCAGGTGGCGGCCGCTTTCCAGGATGTTGGCGGCATAGCCCTTGTACTGCGGCGGCGACACCTGGCCGAAGATCTCGTGGGCGATGACCTCGGAAAAGCCGATGATGGCGTTGAGCGGCGTGCGCAGCTCGTGGCTCATGTTGGCCAGGAACTCGGTCTTGGCGCGGTTGGCGACCTCCGCTTCCTCCTTGGCGCGCAGCAGCAGTTCCTCGGCCTCGCGCTGCTGGGTCACGTCGCCCACCGATCCGGCCATGCGGTAGGGCTCGCCGTCGGGCCGGCGCAGAGCCATGCCGCGGTGGCGGACCCAGCGGGTGCGGCCGTCGACGGTGCCCACCAGCCGGTATTCCACGTTGAACGAGCCGGCGCCGCCCTTCAGGTGCTCGGCCAGCGCCTTGACGTAGGCGCGGCGGTCGTCGGGGTGGATCAGCGCCCGCCAGTCGTAGGGCCGCCGCACCAGGGCCGGATCGACGCCCAGCACCTCCCGCATGTGGGGGCTGAAGAACAGGCGGTCGGTCTCCACGTCCCAGTCCCAGATGGCCTCGTTGGAGCCGGAGATGGCGAGCGCGTAGCGTTCCTCCGACAGCCGCAGCGCCCGCTCCGCCTCCTTGCGGCCGGAGATGTCGCGCACCACGCCGGTGAACAGGCGGCGGCTGCCGAGGTGCAGTTCGGTCACCGCCAGTTCGATGGGGAAGACGCTGCCATCCTTGCGGCGCCCCTGTTCCTCCCGCCCGATGCCGATGATGCGCTTGCGCCCGGTGCTGGCGTAGGTCTGCATGTAGGCATCGTGGCGCTCGGCGTGCTCGCCGGCCATCAGGCGGGCGACGTTCAGCCCCACCACCTCCGCCGCCGTGTAGCCGAAGATGCGCTCGGCGGCGGGGTTGAAGCTTTCGATGCGGCCGCGGTCGTCGATGGTGATGATGCCGTCGACGACGGTGTTCATGATGCCTTCCAGCAGCCGCTGGCGGTCGTGCGCCGCCTGGCTGGAGCGGCGGATTTCGGTGACGTCGCGGGCCACCAGCATGACGCCGGGGCGGCCGCCCTCGCTGAACGGCATCACCGCCGCCTCCACCTCGGCGGTGCCGCCTTCGGGCTGCAGCAGGACCAGCGGCGTCCATTCCCCCGCCGTCTGCCCGGCCGCCAGCATGGCCACCGCCCGGTTGCGGCTGTCGGGGTGGACGAAGGCGAGGAAGCGGCGGCCGACGATGTCGTCCTCCGGCAGCGCCAGCACCATGGCCCCGGCCGGGTTGATGAACCGCACCAGCCCGTCGAGCACCACGCAGATGAAGTCGGGCGCCATTTCCACCAGCTGGCGGTGACGCGCCTCCGACACCGCCAGGGCCCGTTCCGCCCGCTTGCGCAGGGTGATGTCGGACTGGATGCCGACGATGCCGCCGTCGGGCATGCGGGCCTCGCGCACCAGCAGGCAGCGGCCGTCGGCGTATTCCACCTCGCGCGGGGCGGCGGGGGCGGCGTGGTCGGCCAGGCGGGTGGCGATCCAGCCCTCGGGATCGGCCTGGGCGGAGGCGATGAGGCCGCGGCCCACCGCCTCGCGGATCACCGTCTCGAACGGCACGCCCGGCCGCAGCAGGTCCTCCATGCCGGGGAACAGGCTCATGTAATGGCCGTTGCACAGCACCAGCCGGTCCTCGGCGTCGAACATGACGAAGCCTTCGGTCATGCTCTCGATCGCCTGGCCGAGCATGGCGCGGGCGGTGTTGGTGCGGGCCTCGCTGGCGCGCAGGCGCAACTCCCACTGCTTCAGGTGGGTGGTGTCGAGCACGGTGGTGACGATGGAGCCGTCGGCGGCGCGGGTTTCGGTGACGCGGGCGAAGCGGCCGTCGGCGAATTCCACCTCCAGCGCCACCTGGGGGTCGCGGCGGTGGGCGGCGCGCAGCTCGGCCCAGCCGTCGCGGCTGCCGTTGATGGCGACCACGGCGCGGCGGTCGCGCAGGGCGGTCAGCAGGTCGGTGAAGGACGTGCCGGGCACCAGCAGGTCGGCCACCGCCGGGCAGATGGCGCGGTAGCGGGCGTTGCAGGCGACCAGCCGGTCGGCGGAGTCGAACAGCGCCACGCCTTCGTTCAGCGCCTCCAGCACGTCCAGCAGCCGCGGGTCGCCGCCGCCGCCCGCTGCGCCGGCGGAGCGTCCGCCTCCGCCCTCATGATGCCTGACCACCGTACTCGCCACCTTCCATCACCGCCGCCTGACCCGACGACGCACGTTCATCCCGGAGTGTGCCGCCGCGATTATTCAATGGCGACAAAAAAGCGTAGGCTGAATATACTTCCGGCGGAGGGAGACCTTGCCCGCGACAAGCCGTGTGGTGTATTCGTGGGGCGTCTGCTGCGGTGGGGGCTGCGGCGGGACAGAAGCGCACGCCGAAACCGTCCGCGTCACAACCTCCGACGGGTTCGGGGAGAGGGAGAACGCCGCATGGCGCTGATTACCTGGCAGGACTCCTACAGCGTCGGGGTCGAGCTGATCGATTCGGATCACCAGCTGCTGGTGAGCCTCATCAACCAGCTGGACGACGCCATGAAGGAAGGCGGCGGCCGCGACACCGTCGGCAGCGTCCTCAACGTCCTCCTCGAATACACCGAAACCCACTTCGGCCGCGAAGAGCTGCTGATGGAAAAGGCCGGCTATCCCGAGCTGCCGCCCCACCGGCGCGAGCACGAGAAGCTGACCACCCAGGTGCGGCAGATCGTCGACCGCTTCAACGGCGGCGATGCCAGCAGCCTGGATGCCGAGGTGCTGGACTTCCTGAAGACCTGGCTGACCGGCCACATTCTCGGCGTCGACCGCAAGTACGCGCCGTTCGTCAAGGACCTGACCCTGACGCCGGAGGAACTGCTGGCCTCCATGAACCTCGACCTGGGCGACCTGGACGGCTCCGCCGACGACGAGGATTCCTTCGCCGACCAACTGGCGAAGAGCAACTGAACCGGCAGTCGGCGCAGACCGGCGGCGGTGGGATAGCGGGTGACACGATGACCAAGAAGCTGTTCACGGCAGAACTCCGGCGCATGCAGCAGGCCGGCCTCGCCCCCGCCGATGCCGCGGCTGCGGCCACGGCCGTCGCCGCCCTGCCCGCCGGCGGCGGTGGTGCCGGCGCCGATGCCGCCGGCATCGCCCAGCTGGCCGAACAGCTGAAGGCGCTCGACACCTTCGTCCGCGACCGCCTGGGCGACCCGGAGCACGAACAGGCCAAGATGGAACAGCGCCTCGCCCGCGAGAGCGAGGAAATGTCGGCGCTGGAAAAGCAGCGGCAGGAAGTGGAACTCCTGAAGATGGAGATCCACGCGCTCGCCAACTGCATCCAGCAGACCAAGAAGGAAATCGCCGCCCTGCGGTCCAACGACAAGGACCACGACCGCCTGCTGGCGGTGGCGAGCGAGCTGGACGCGGTGGTCGGCTCCACCGAAGGGGCGACGGACTCCATCCTGAACGCCGCCGAGAAGATCGACGCCCTGGCCCACGGCATCCAGGCGCAGGAACAGGACGGCTTCATCCGCCATCAGGCGGAAGAGATTTCCGAGCACATCCTGAACATCTTCGAAGCCTGCAACTTCCAGGACATCACCGGCCAGCGCATCACCAAGGTGGTCAACACCCTGAAGTTCGTCGAGGAGCGCGTGGAGCGCATGATCGAGATCTGGGGCCGCGACACCTTCGCCAGCATCATCCCCGAAGACGTGGTGCACGAGGACGAGGAACGCCGCCTGCTCAACGGCCCGGCGCTGGAAAACAAGGGCATCAGCCAGGACGAGATCGACAAGCTGTTCGATTGAGCCACGGCCGAACCCACGCCGGCACTACCACGACAAAACGGGCGCCTCTGGCGCCCGTTTGCATCTGCCCCGGTCCGGGATCGGTGACGCGGTGCGCGGGCGGCTCAGCCGGTGCGGGCGCGGTCGTGCAGGTGGCCGCGGCACTGGCGTTCCAGGTCGTCCAGTTCGGCCAGGGTCAGGTCGATGTCGCGGCGGTGGGCGGCCAGGGCGTCGCGGCGCTCGGCAATCTTGCTCAGCAGCAGTTCCAGCTGCCGGCTTTCGCCCATGTCGGTGTCGTAGAGATCGAGGATGTCCTTGATCTCCGACAGCGAAAAGCCGAGCCGCTTGCCGCGCAGGATCAGCATCAGGCGCACCCGGTCGCGGGCGGTATAAATGCGCCGCTGACCCTCGCGCATGGGCTCGATGAGGGTCTTGTCCTCGTAGAACCGGATGGCGCGGGCCGTCACGTCGAATTCGCGCGACAGGTCGCTGATGGAATAGGTGCGCTCGGTGGTCATAGGGGTAGTTTACGTGAACGTAAACGTAAAGCAAGCGGTCTTGCGCCGGCCGGACCGGCCCGCGACCGTGGCTAGAACAGCCCTTCCCAGCTGACCCGTTCGCCGTCCACCACCAGCCCGGCGATGACGGCGCGGCCGCGACTGTCGACAGCCACCGCCACCGCCAGACGGCCGCCTTCCCGGACCAGGTCTTCCAGGTCGCGGCCGGTGTCTTCCGGCACGAAGTAGCTTTCGATGCCGTAGCGCACGGTGATGACCCGGCAGCTGTCCGGCTGGCAGGCGGCACCGCGACGGCCGGCGGGGGCCTCGGCGACGGCGGCGGGCGGGGCTTCTGCTGCGGCTTCGGCCCCCGGCGCGGCAGCGTCGTCGTCCTCCGGCTGCCCGGCGCCCGGCGGCAACTCCACCCAGGCGCTGGTGACGCGGCCGCGCAGGAACGGCACCGGCCCGAGCGGCGGCACCAGCATCACGCCGGCGGGATGCCAGTGGCCGTCGGCGTCAGGCCCGGTGAGCGGCACGTAGACCGTGGCGCCGACGGTCACCTCCGGCAGCGGCAGGGTGGCCTCGCTCAGGCGCGAGACGGCATAGCCCAGGTCGACATAGTCGCCGCGCAGCAGCGAGCGCGGGTCCACCGGCTCGGTCGGCAGCACCACTTCCTGGCCGGTCACCAGCGGCCACTGGCGCATCACCACCATGACCACCAGAACCGCCAGCATCGCGGCGACGACGCCGCCGATGCGCACCCCGAGCGACGGCCTCATGCCCGCTTCTCCATCCGCAGGGCCGCCACCACCAGCAGGGAGCCGACCACGGTGAACACCACGAACAGCGACAGCAGCGACACCAGCCCGGCGGTGTAGAGGAACACCACATGGAGGCCGAAGGCGGCATAGGCGATGCGCCGCGTCACCGCGCTCCCCTCCCGCCCGCCGAGCACCGCCAGGGCGATCACCAGCGCCAGGAAGCCGAGCATCAGAACCCAGTCGCCCGCCTCGCCGGCCAGGGGCGAGGCCTCCACCAGCACCCGCAGCGGCGCCGCCAGGGCCACCGCCACCGCCAGCGCCAGCCGCAGGCGCGACGGCCGCGCCCAGGCCCAGGCCGCGACGGCAGCCCCCGCCGCCACCGCGGCCGCCGCCAGCGTGAGGCCGCCGCGGCTGTAATCGACCTCCGGCTGCAGGGCCACCGCCGCGCCCAGCACGCTGCCGGCCACGCCGAGCCCGTGCAGCACGCCGCCCACATGCGGCACCCGGTCGCCCAGCACCCACAGCGCCAGCGGCACCGTCAGCATCACCGCCGCCACCTCCACCGACTCGTACTCAAGGTCGGCCATGAGGGCGAGGCCGGTGAGGCCGTACCAGCCGGCCAGCAACAGGATGCCGAAGGCCAGGCAGGGCCACCAGCGATGGACCACCGCCACCGTCGCCGCCGCCGCCCAGGCCGGCAGGAAGGGCAGATGAACGGCCAGCGAGTCGTAGAACATCTCCTGCCAGCTCCACAGCCCGAGCACGGCGAAGCCGAGCCACAGGCTGGGGGCGGAGGGCACCACCGCCGCCGCCAGCAGCGCGCCGGCCGCCCACAGCAGCACGCCGTTGGGGTAATGGGCCTCGATCTGGTAGGTCTGGGCGATCAGGTGGATGCTGGCGCCGAACAGGATGACGCCGAGCAGGATGAGCCCCTGCCCCACCTGCGGCCGCTCCGCCCGCGCCATGAACCACCACGCCGCCCCGAAGGCGCCGCCCATGCTGGCGAACAGCAGGATCACCCGCGCCAGCCGCCCCATCTCCGCCCAGTTGGCGGCGACGAAGGCGATGGCGCCGGCGCCCATCAGCAGGGCCCCCAGCAGGGTGAGCATGGCCGCCATGCCGGCGCGCGAGGCCGGCGGCTGCCAGGCGGCGGCATCGGCCAGCAGCAGCTCGCGCCGGTCGGCCGCCACATGGCCGGCGGCGATCCAGCGGTCGATGTCCTGCTGCAGGCGGTCGAGATAGCTGCGTTGAAACGACATGGCCCGCAACAAGCCCCGTCAGAGGAGGAAGATGGTAGCCAACCCCAGGAAGGCGAAGAAGCCTACCACATCCGTCACGGTTGTCAGGAAGACACTTGAAGCCGCCGCCGGGTCGATCTTCAGGCGTTCCAGCACCAGCGGAATGGTGATGCCGAACAGCGCCGCCACCACCAGGTTGATGAGCATGGCGGCGCCGATCACCATGCCCAGCTGCACGTCGCTGAAGAACAGCCAGGCGATCACCCCGGCCAGCACGGCGAACAACGACCCGTTGAACACCCCCACCATCACCTCCTTGCCGGCGACGCGGCGGGCGTTGGAGGAGGTGAGTTCCTTCATGGCCAGGGCGCGCACCGCCGAGGTCAGCGCCTGCATGCCGGCATTGCCGCCCATGCTGGCGACGATGGGCATCAGCACCGCCAGCGCCACCAGCTGATCGAGGGTCGCCTCGAACAGGCTGATGACGGCGGCGGCCAGGGTGGCGGTGCCCATGTTCACCAGCAGCCAAGTGACGCGGGAGCGGGCGGTATCCCACACGGCGGCGTAGATGCTGGTTTCCGACAGGCCGGCGAGGCGCAGCATGTCGTCCTCCGCCTCCTCGTCGATGACGTCGACGATGTCGTCGATGGTGATGCGGCCGACCAGCCGGCCGGACACGTCGGTCACCGGCGCTTCCAGCAGGTCCTTGCGGCGGAACAGGAAGGCGACGTCTTCCTGGTCCATGTCGACCTTCAGGACGTCCATCTCCGTCGACATGATGTCGCGCAGCCGCACCGGCCGCTTGGCCCGCAGCAGGCGGTTGAGGCGCACCACCCCCACCGGGCGGTGGCGCGGATCGACGATGATGAGGACGTAGAAATCCTCCGGCAGCACGGCGTTGCTGCGCAGGTAGTCGATGGCCTCGCCCACCGTCCAGTAGTCGGGCACCGCCATCAGCTCGCGCTGCATCAGGCGGCCGGCGGAGTATTCCGGGTAGTTGAGGCCCTGCTCGACGATGGTGCGGGTTTCGATGGGCAGCCGCGCCAGCACGTGCGCCTGTTCGGAATCGTCCAGGCGGTCGAGGATGTAGACGGCGTCGTCCGAATCCAGTTCCTCGATCAGCGCGGCGAAGTCGGCATAGCCGAATCGCTCGATGATCTCGTCGCGGATGTCGTCGGGCAGTTCGGGCAGGATTTCCGGGTTGAAGTCCGGCCGCAGCAGGTCGATCAGCCGCGAGCGGTGCTCGCCGTGCAGGCTTTCGATCAGGTCGGCGGTATCGGCGTAATGGAGCGGCGCCACCAGTTCGCGCACGATCTCGTCCTGGCCCGCTTCCAGGGCCTGGTCGACTTCCGCCACGAAATCCGGGTCAAGGCCGAAGATCTCCTCCGGCAGGCCGGTTTCTTCGCGAGGCAGGCTGCGAACCCGAGTTTCCGCCACGATCATCCCCTTACGGACGAGAGGTGAGGTTTTCCGGTCCGGGGCGCCTGCAGGACGGGATGCCGGTGCGGCCGCCGCCGCCCATCGCCGCCCGTCGTGCACGCACTCCGGCCCGCCGGTTAAAGCACTTCGCCGCTGCTTTTTCCACCCCTGCAAACGCCGACCGGGGCCGCCGCTTTCGCGGCAGGCCCCGGTTCGGTGTTGGTGCGGTCGAGAAGACTCGAACTTCCACGGCCTTTCGGCCACAGCGACCTCAACGCTGCGCGTCTACCAATTCCGCCACGACCGCATCTGGTAGACCCTGACGAACCGGCTGCAAATCTCTTCGCTGGCCGCCTCGCCGTGTGGGAAGCGTGACTTAACAGACGGCTACGGCTAAATCAAGGACATGTTTTCACACAGGGACAAAAAAGATGCCGACACCCGAATGGCGCATCAGCGACACCCCGGTCGATTACCCCGAGGCCCTGGCCGTGATGGAAGACCGCGTGCGCGCCATCCGCGACGAGGGCGCGCCGGAACTGGTGTGGCTGCTGGAGCATCCGCCGCTCTACACCGCCGGCACCAGCGCCGATGCCGCCGACCTGCTGACGCCCGACCGCTTCCCCGTCTACCAGACCGGCCGCGGCGGCCAGTACACCTACCACGGCCCCGGCCAGCGGGTCGGCTATGTGATGCTGGACCTGCGGCAGCGCGGGGCGGACGT
The DNA here is from genome assembly GCF_039523075.1 of Caenispirillum bisanense. Lineage (NCBI taxonomy): Bacteria > Pseudomonadati > Pseudomonadota > Alphaproteobacteria > Rhodospirillales > Novispirillaceae > Caenispirillum > Caenispirillum bisanense. The sequence goes on along the minus strand of NZ_BAAAEP010000012.1, from coordinate 70,590 downwards.
GCGCTGCTTCGTCCATGACCTGGAGGAATGGATCATCCGCACCCTGGCCCAGTTCACGGTCAAGGGCGAGCGCCGGGCCGGCCGCGTCGGCATCTGGGTCGACCGCGGCCACGGGCGGGAGGACAAGATCGCCGCCATCGGCGTGCGGGTGCGGCGGTGGGTGACCTTCCACGGCATCGCCCTGAACGTGGAACCGGACCTGTCCCACTTCCAGGGAATCGTCCCCTGCGGCATCCGCGAACACGGCGTCACCTCGCTGTGGGACCTTGGCATCACCGCCACCATGGACGAGGTGGACATGGCCCTGCGCGCCGCCTTCGACGAGGTTTTCAGCGGGTCGCGCGCCCGGACGTGCGAGGCCTAAATCCGATTTGTTGCCGACACCCCTTGCCAGACGGGCTCACTCGCCTCATGTTTGCCCGGACGAAATTGCTTAGGGTCTACCGGCCATCGGCGGCACCACCGCCCGGGTCGTCTCCCGAGTGACTTCCGGTCGTCGGCAATCCGGCCGGCGGCAAACAGCCAGAAGGGAGAACCGATCATGGCTACCGGTACCGTCAAGTGGTTCAATGGCACCAAGGGCTATGGCTTCATTCAGCCGGAAGAAGGCGGCGCTGACGTCTTCGTGCACATCTCTGCCGTCGAGCGTTCGGGCATGTCGACCCTGAACGAGGGCCAGAAGGTGTCCTACGAACTGCAGAACGACCCGCGCAAGGGCAAGACCTCCGCGGTGAACCTGAAGGCCCTCTAAGGGTTTTCAACGGCAAGGGCGGCTTCGGCCGCCCTTCGCTTTTTCCCCTTCCGAGACGACCGACCCGGGCAGCGGCCACGCCGTGTCCGGCCGCAGGAGTTTGTGCCATGGCAAAGAAGAAACAGAAAGCCGTCGAGGCCGATTACGTGCTGTTCGATGTCGTCTACGACGACGGCTTCCGCACCTCCAACCGCCGCGTTCCGACCGAACTGCTGGGCGGCCTGGACGGCGACGAGCCGGCGCGCGCCGTGATCGAGGAACAGGATCGCGAGATCCAGCGCATGTCCGGCAAGTCGCGCGGCGCCATCAAGACCATCACCCGCTCCGGCAAGTAACCGGACACTGCCCGGCGCCCGAGGGCGCCGCAGGGACCGGCTCCCGGTCACTGCGACTTGAGACACGCCCATCCCCTGCCCGCCGGCTCCGGCGGCGGCGCCCGCCCGGGCCTCGCCGCCGCCGCCGCCGCACCGGCCGACCGGTGCCTCAGCGCGGGTTGAGGTCGTGCTCCCACTTCAGGGGCACGAAGGTATAGGCGGCATCGGCCTCGCCGCCGCGGGTGACATGGCCGAGGCCGGGGAAGTCCAGATGCATGCCGGCGACCAGGGTGCGCTCGTCGGCCACCTGCGCCAGGATCTGCGCCCGCGTCTGCCGCGCCTGGTCGGGGTCGACGTCGAAGGCGATGCCCCAGTCGGGGCGGGCGAACTGCATCACCGGCGCGTGCACCACATCCCCCCAGATCAGCAGCGACTCGCCGCCCGAGGCCAGGCGGAAGCCGGTGTGGCCGGGCGTATGGCCGGGCAGCGGCACCGCCGTCAGGCCGGGCACGATCTCGGCGCCGTCGTCGAACCGGCGCATGCGGCTGAACACCTTGGCCGCCTCGCGGATGCCGTCGAACATGGCCTTGATGTCGTCGGGCACGGCGGCGCGGGCGGCATCGTCGTGCCAGTAATCCCATTCCGCCGCATGAACCAGCAGTTCGGCGTTGGGGAACAGGGCTTTGCCCTCCGCCCCGACGACGCCCCCGATGTGGTCGGGGTGCATGTGGGTCAGCACCACCATGTCGATGTTCACCGGGTCGATGCCGGCCGCCGCCAGGTGGCTGGCGAGATGACCGGCGGTCGGGCCGAAGGCGCCGCCGGCGCCGGCATCCACCAGGATCAGCCGGTCGCCCAGGTTCAGCACGTAGGTGTTGAGCGAGGTGCGCAGCGCACCGCCGGGCAGGAAGGCGGCCTCCTGGAAGGCACGCACCGCCGCCGGGTCGGCGCCGGGGAACAGCTCCAGCCCCAGTTCCAGCCAGCCGTCGGAGATGGCCGTCACCTCCACCTCGCCGATGCGGGTGCGGTAGACGCCCGGCACCTGCTGCCCGGCCGGCGGCTGGGCGGCGCGCAGCCCGCCGGCCGGCAGCAGCGGCAGGGCGGCGGTGGCCAGCAGCGAGGCCAGCAGGGAGCGACGGGACAGACGAACGGCTGAGATCATGGACGGCGACTCCACAGGGGATTGCAATCGCTCCCATATGGCAGCCCCCGGCGGTGCCGGCAAGGGAGCCGGCGCCCTGGCGGCGGCTCCCTGCCCTGCTCGTTCACGAGGCCGCCCGTCTCACCCTGGCATGCGCACGCCGACGAAGCGGAAGCGGTTGGCGACGAAGGCCAGGTCGGTCAGGCTGGCATTGGCCGCCGGATTGCCGCCGGTGGCGTGGAAATCGCTGAAGGCCGCCGTCTGGTTGACGAAGACACCGCCGGTCAGGTTGACCGACAGCGCCACCTGGGCGTCCAGGCAGGCCTCCACCGCCGCCTCCACCACCTCCGGCCGGGTGCTGTAGAGCCCGGCGGTGATGGCGCCGTGCTCCATGGCCGTGCGGCGGGCGGTGGCGAGGCAGTCGGCGGTGTCGTCGCAGGCGATGAGGAAGGACACCGGACCGAAGCACTCGCGGCAATAGGTTTCCGCCGCCGCCTTGTCCACCGCCAGCATCAGCGGCGTGCGCACCCGTGCGCCGGGCAGGTACGGATGGTCAACGCTGCGGCTGTCCAGCAGCACGGTGCCGAGGCCGCGCGCCTCGTCGACGCGGGCGGCGGTCGCCGGGTTCTGCACCGCGCCCAGCACCTCCACCGCGCGGGCCGGGTCGGACAGGAACTTGTCCACCCCGGCGGCCAGCGCCTGCGCCACCTCGTCGAAGGACTTGCGGCCGTCCTCGGTGTCGATGCCGTCCTTGGGGATGAAGATGTTCTGGGTGGTGGTGCACATCTGGCCGCTGTAGAGCGACAGCGTGAAGGCCATGTTGCGGACCATGCCCTTGAAGTCGTCGGTGGAATCGATGACGACGAAGTTCACGCCCGCCTTCTCGGTATAGACCTGCGCCTGCCGGCAATTGTCTTCCAGCCAGTCGCCGAAGGCGGTGGAGCCGGTGAAGTCGATGATCTTCACTTGCGGCCGGGTGCAGAGATCCCTGGCGATGGGCTCGGCCGCCGAATCGGCCGCCAGGATCACCAGGTTGGGGTCGAAGCCGGCCTCCGCCAGCACCTCGCGCGCCACCGCGACGGAAATGGCGAGCGGCAGCACCGCCTGCGGGTGCGGCTTGACCACCACCGGGTTGCCGGTCACCAGGCTGGCGAACAGGCCGGGGTAGCCGTTCCAGGTCGGGAAGGTGGCGCAGCCGATGACCACCGCGACGCCGCGCGGGCTGACGTGCCAGCGCTTCTTCATCACCAGCGGCGGGTTCTTGCCCTGCGGCTTTTCCCACGTCACGTCGCCGGCCGGCACCTGGGTCTGCGCCATCCATCCGTAGGTCACCGCCTCCAGCCCGCGGTCCTGGGCGTGCGGGCCGCCGGCCTGGAAGGCCATCATGAAGGCCTGCCCGGTGGTGTGCATGACGGCGAAGGTCAGTTCCGGCGTGCGGCGGTTGAGGCGCTCCAGGATCTCGACGCAGACCGCCGCCCGCTCGTCGGGGCTGGCGCGGCGCCAGGCCGGCAGGGCGGCCCCGGCGGCGGCGAGCACGGCGTCGATGTCCGGCTTCGGATAGGTGATGCCCAGCTCGACGCCGAAAGCCCCGGCCTCGTCGCCGACGGTGCCGGCCGCACCCGGCACGTCGAGGGCGAAGGGCTTGCCGAGATGGGCGCGGAAGGCGGCCTCGCCATCCTCGCGCGCCGTCTCGCCATAGGCCTTCAGGTGCTCGGGGTAGAGCGACCAGTAGCCGCGCGCCTGCGCCGCCGCAGCGGCCTTTTCCAGCGTCGGCTTGTGCTTGGCGACCAGCGCCGCGGCGGCGCCGAACATCATGGTCATGGGGGACCTCCCTTGGTGGATGCGGCGCCGCGGCGGGCGCTCTTGCTGCTGTCGGGCCGGCGGAACGCGGCCGCGGCGGCGGGGTTTCCTGTCGGCGGGCCATGGCGGCCGTCGCTTCCCCAACCGCCGGGATCAGGCTTTCGTGATACCAAAACTCATTCCAGCTGTCTAATTCTGTATCGAACGTGCCGCAGTCTGTCCAGTCCCGCAGCCCTGCGGCGCAACCCGTTGCCGGGCGACAGGGTGACGGTGGCAGGATACCATTGTCGCGTCGCGGACCGAGGGTTTCCGCCGGAGTAGGATGGGGCCGCCTCCCCTCATCCGTTCGGGCGCCATGATGGCGGATAAAAAAGGTTTACAAATTTCAGATGCGATGAGACGATTTTGTATCATTAAAAAGCGGCCCCGATGCCGCAGCCGGCCGCCTTCGGGCCGCCACCGCTGCGCAATAGCCGGGCGCCAAGGTCGGACAAACCGGCCGGATGGGAGGAACACGGTGACCATGCCTCTGGCCCCCACGGGCGAGGCACGGGCGGAGTCCGCTTGCGAGGACATCCGGCTGAGCCGGCCGGTACCGTTCGTGCTGCAGATCACGCTGCATCGGCCGCAGGCCCGCAACGCCCTGCGCACCCAGACCCTGCGCGAGATCGCGGCCGCCCTGACCGCCGCCGCTGCCGACGACGACATGCGCGCCGTGGTGCTGACCGGCGGCGATACCGTCTTCGCCGCCGGCGCCGACATCGGCGAACTGGCGGCGCACGATGCCGTCTCCATCCTCACCGACGCCCGGCCCGCGCTGTGGCAGGCGATCCGCCAGTTTCCGAAGCCGCTGATCGGCGCCGTCAACGGCTTCTGCCTGGGCGGCGGCAACGAACTGGCCTTGCACTGCGACGTGCTGATCGCCGGCGAGACGGCCCGGTTCGGCCAGCCGGAGGTCAACCTGGGGATCATCCCCGGCGCCGGCGGCACCCAGCGGCTCACCCACGCCCTCGGCAAGTCCGACGCCATGCGGCTGGTGCTGTCCGGCGCCTTCCTGGATGCCCGCACTGCCTTCGCCCGCGGCCTGGTGAGCGAGGTCTGCCCGCCCGAACTGACCGTCGAGCGCGCCGTCGCCCTGGCCGCCGCCATCGCCGCCAAACCGCCGCTGGCGGTACGGCTGGCCAAGGAGGCGGTGCTGAAGGCCTTCGAGGTCGGGCTCGACCAGGGCCTCGCCTTCGAACGCCGCGCCTTCTGCCAGCTGTTCGCCACCGAAGACCGCCGCGAGGGCCTCGCCGCCTTCACCGAAAAGCGCCGGCCCGCCTTTCGCGGCCGCTGACGACCGGGGACCTGCATGACCTACGAGACCATCCAGCTCGCCATTGCCGACGGCGTCGCCACCCTGACCCTCAACCGGCCGGACAAGCTGAACAGCTTCACCGTGCAGATGCACGCCGACCTGGCCGACGCGCTGAAGACCATCCGGCGCGACGAGACGGTGCGCTGCCTGCTGCTGACCGGCGCCGGCCGCGGCTTCTGCGCCGGGCAGGACCTGTCGGACCGCGCCGTGGCGCCGGGCGACGCGGTGCCCGACCTGGGGGAAAGCCTGGAAGCCCGCTACAACCCGCTGCTGCGCAGCCTGAAGGCGCTGGAGATGCCGGTGGTCTGCGCCGTCAACGGCGTCGCCGCCGGGGCCGGGGCCAACATCGCGCTGGCCTGCGACATCGTGCTCGCCGCCCGCTCCGCCAGCTTCATCCAGGCGTTCTGCAGGATCGGCCTGATCCCCGACAGCGGCGGCACCTGGACCCTGCCACGCCTGATCGGCCCGGCCCGCGCCAGCGCCCTGATGATGCTGGGCGACAAGGTGACGGCCGAGCAGGCGGAAGCCTGGGGCATGATCTGGAAATGCGTCGACGACGAGGCCCTGGCCGGGGAGGCGCAGGCCCTGGCCGCCCGGCTCGCCGCCATGCCGACGCGCGGCCTCGCCCTCATCAAGCGGGCGCTGGCGGCCAGCAGCACCAATGCCTTCGACGCCCAGCTGGACCTGGAACGCGACCTGCAGCGCCTCGCCGGCCGCACCGCCGATTATCAGGAGGGGGTGCGTGCCTTCATGGACAAGCGCCAGCCCGTCTTCCAGGGGCGCTGACATGACCGCGACCGCCCTTCCCGCCTCCGCCCCCGTTGCCGTCATCGGCGCCGGCACCATGGGCGCCGGCATCGCCCAGGTGGCGGCCTCCGCCGGCCACGGGGTGCTGCTGCACGACGCCGTGCCGGGCGCCGCCGCCGCCGGGCGCGACGGCATCGGCCGCGGCCTCGCCCGGCTGGTGGACAAGGGCCGCCTCAGCGCCGCCGACCGCGAGGCGCTGCTCGGCCGCATCACGGTGGTGGAGCGGCTGGCGGACCTCGCCCCGGCGCGGCTGGTGGTGGAAGCCATCGTCGAGAAGCTGGAGGTCAAGCAGCAGGTGTTCCGGGCCCTGGAAGACCTGTGCGGGGCGGAGGTGATCCTCGCCACCAACACCTCGTCGCTCTCCATCACCGCCATCGGCGCGGCGCTGGCGCGGCCGCAGCGGCTGGTCGGCATGCACTTCTTCAACCCGGCGCCGGTGATGGCGCTGGTGGAGGTGATTTCCGGCGTTGCCACCGACCCCGCCGTCGCCGACTGCATCCACGCCACCGCCGGCGCCTGGGGCAAGACGCCGGTGCGCGCCCGCTCCACCCCCGGCTTCATCGTCAACCGGGTGGCGCGGCCGTTCTATGCCGAGGGCCTGCGGGTGCTGCAGGAAGGCGCCGCCGACCCCGCCACCATCGACGCCGTCATGCGCCAGGGCGGCGGCTTCCGCATGGGGCCGTTCGAGCTGATGGACCTGATCGGCCACGACGTGAACTATGCCGTCACCAGTTCGGTCTTCGCCGCCTGCTACGGCGATGCCCGCTTCCTGCCGTCGCTGGTGCAGAAGGAGCTGGTGGATGCCGGCTGGCTCGGCCGCAAGAGCGGGCGTGGCTTTTACGACCACCGCGACGCCGCCGCCGCCCCGCTCGCTGCCACCGCCGATGCCGCCCCGCCGCCCGCCCGCGTGACGGTGTCGGGCGACAGCCCGCTGCTGCCGCTGATCGCCGCGCGCGGCCTCGCCCACGACCGCGCCGACGGCCCCGGCGGGGTGGAGGTGGACGGCGTGCTGCTGCTGCCCTCCGACGGCCGCACGGCGACGGAAGTGTCGGCGAGCCTCGGCGACCGGCCGGTGGTGGTCCACGACCTTGCCGGCGACTGGCTCACCGCCGGCCGCACCGCCGTCGCCCGCGCCGACCAGACGCCGGCCGCCGCCCTTGCCCCCGCCGTCGGGCTGTTGCAGGCGCTGGGGCTGGAGGTGTCGGTCATCGACGACGTGCCGGGCCTCATCGTCACCCGCACCGTCGCCATGCTGGCGAACGAGGCCGCCGACGCGGTGCTGCAGGGCGTGGCGGCGGCGGCCGACATCGACACCGCCATGACGCTCGGCGTCAACTATCCGCGCGGGCCGCTGGCCTGGGCCGAGGGCATCGGCCTCGGGCGCGTCCACACCATCCTTGAAAACCTGTTCACCACCTATCGCGAGGACCGCTACCGGCCGTCGGCCCTGCTGCGGCGCAAGGTCCTGGGAGGAGGCCGTTTCCATGCCTGAAGGCGCATCCACCACCACCAGCGCCGCCACGGGCGCCGTTCACCCCGATCCGCAGGCCCTGTCGGAGGCCGTGCGCGCCGCCATGTACGACCGCGACCACGCGGCGCAGGCCCTTGGCATCGCGGTGCCGGAGGTCGGGCCGTCCTATGCCGTCTGCACCATGACCGTGCGGCCGGACATGGTGAACGGCCACGGCATCCTGCACGGCGGGCTGTGCTTCACCCTGGCCGACACCGCCTTCGCCTATGCCTGCAACTCGCACGATCTGGTGACCGTCGCCTCCAGCTGCGCCGTCACCTTCTGCGCCCCGGCGAAGCTTGGCGACGTGCTGCGGGCGGAGGCGCGGGAGACCTGGCGCCAGGGCCACAGCGGCGTTACCGACGTCACCGTCACCAGCCAGGACGGCACCGTGATCGCCCAGTTCCGCGGCAATTCTCGCACCCTGAAGGGGCGGGTGACGGAGGCCATGGCCCATGGCTGAGGCCTTCATCTGCGATGCCGTCCGCACCCCCATCGGCCGCTTCGGCGGCGCGCTGGCCCCGGTGCGGGCCGATGATCTGGCGGCGGTGCCGCTGCGGGCGCTGATGGCGCGCAACCCCGGCGTCGAGTGGGACGCGGTGGACGACGTGGCGCTCGGCTGCGCCAACCAGGCCGGCGAGGACAACCGCAACGTCGCCCGCATGGCCGCCCTGCTGGCCGGGCTGCCCGACGTAGTGCCGGGCACCACCGTCAACCGGCTGTGCGGATCGGGCATGGATGCGGTCGGCATGGCGGCGCGGGCCATCAAGGCCGGCGAAGGCTCGCTGTGGATCGCCGGCGGCGTCGAGAGCATGTCGCGCGCCCCCTTCGTCATGCCCAAGGCGGAAACGGCGTTTTCCCGCACCGCCGAGATCTACGACACCACCATCGGCTGGCGCTTCGTCAACCCGCGCCTGAAGGCGGAGTACGGCATCGACTCCATGCCCGAGACGGCGGAGAACGTTGCCGCCGACTTCGGCATCAGCCGCGCCGACCAGGACGCCTTCGCCCTGCGCAGCCAGCAGCGGGCCGGCGCCGCCATGGCCTCGGGCCGCTTCGCCGAGGAAATCGTGCCGGTCAGCATCCCCCGCCGCAAGGGCGAGCCGGTAGTGGTCGACACCGACGAACACCCGCGCCCGGAAACGACGCTGGAGCAGCTGGCGAACCTGCCGACGCCCTTCCGCAAGGAGGGCGGATCGGTCACCGCCGGCAATGCCTCGGGCGTCAACGACGGTGCCTGCGCCCTCATCGTCGCGTCGGAGGAGGCCGCCCGCCGCCACGGCCTGACGCCGCGCGCCCGCGTCGTCGCCATGGCGACCGCCGGGGTGCCGCCGCGCATCATGGGCATGGGCCCGGCGCCGGCCAGCCGCAAGGTGCTGGCGCTGGCCGGCCTGACCCTCGACCGCATGGACGTGATCGAGCTGAACGAGGCGTTTGCGGCCCAGGGGCTGGCGGTCCTGCGCGACCTCGGCCTGCCCGACGATGCCGACCACGTCAACCCCAACGGCGGCGCCATCGCGCTGGGTCATCCGCTCGGCATGAGCGGCGCCCGGCTGGTCACCACCGCCACCTACGAACTCCACCACCGCCAGGGCCGCCTTGCGCTGTGCACCATGTGCATCGGCGTCGGCCAGGGCATTGCCATGATCCTCGAACGGGTGTGACCGCCCCCCAACAGAGTCCCCGGCGAGGCGAGGAAACGGACATGCAGGAAGGACGTCAGACCATGAACATGCTGAAGACCACCATGGCGAAGATGGACGTCACCCGGCGCCCGGCCGAGCATGAACTCGACCCCATCGAGATCTGCTCGCGCGACGAACTGACCGCCATCCAGACGCGGCGCATGAAATGGTCCATCCGCCACGCCTATGAAAACGTCGAGCACTATCGCAACAAGTGCGACGACAAGGGCATCCACCCCCGCGATTTCAAGGAACTGGCGGACCTGCGCCACTTCCCCACCACGTCGAAGGACGACCTGCGCCAGACCTACCCCTACGGCATGTTCGCCGTGCCGATGGACGAGGTGGTGCGCATCCATGCCTCCTCCGGCACCACCGGCAAGCCGACGGTGGTCGGTTACACCCAGTCGGATGTGCAGATGTGGTCGCGGGTGATGGCGCGGTCCATCCGCGCCGCCGGCGGCCGGCGCAACATGAAGGTCCACATCTCTTACGGCTACGGCCTGTTCACCGGCGGCCTCGGCGCCCATTACGGGGCGGAGGCGCTGGGCTGCACGGTCATCCCCATGTCGGGCGGTCAGACGGAGAAGCAGGTGGCGCTGATCCGCGACTTCCAGCCGGAAATCATCATGGTCACGCCGTCCTACATGCTGGTGCTGGCGGACGAGATGGAGCGCCAGGGCATGAACCCGCGCGACTGCTCGCTGAAGATCGGCATCTTCGGGGCGGAGCCGTGGACCAACGACATGCGCCTGGAACTGGAGGAGCGCCTGGGCATCGACGCCATCGACATCTACGGCCTGTCGGAGGTGATTGGCCCCGGCGTCGGCATCGAGTGCATCGAGACCAAGGACGGCCTGACCCTGTGGGAAGACCACTTCTACCCCGAGATCATCAATCCCGAAACCGGCGAGCCGGTGCCCGACGGCGAGGTCGGCGAACTGGTGTTCACCAGCCTGACCAAGGAGGCCATGCCGGTCATCCGCTACCGCACCCGCGACCTCACCCGCCTGCTGCCGGGCACGGCGCGCACCATGCGGCGGATCGAGAAGATCACCGGGCGGTCGGACGACATGCTGATCATCCGCGGCGTCAACGTCTTCCCGACCCAGATCGAGGAACTGATCCTGAAGGACAGCCGCCTCGCCCCCCACTACCAGCTGGTGGTCAGCCGCCAGGGGCACCTGGACGGGCTGAAGGTGCGGGTGGAGATGCGCTCCGCCGACATGCCGCCGCCGGTGTGTGAAGCCGCCGGGCGCGAACTGGCGCACCACATCAAGTCGTTCATCGGCGTGACCGCCGCGGTGGACGTGGAGCCGCATGGCGCCATCGAGCGCAGTCAGGGCAAGGCCAAGCGCATCCTCGACCTGCGCAAGGAGGATTGAGGGGCCGGCGTCAGCGCAGGGACCGGCAGGCCCGCCGCAGCAGCGCCGCCGTCTCCGCCCCCGGCGCCTCCGCCGCCCACTGCTCGGCGAGCGCCGCCAGCCACTGTGGCTGCGACTTGCCGGCATCGTTGAGCCAGTTGGCGACCGAGGCCCGGACGTAGGCCGAGGGGTCCGCCTTCAGCGGTTCCAGCAGCGGCAGCGCCACCTCCGGCCGCTGCTTGAACAGGGCGATGTGGCTGCACCACACCCCGCGCGGACGGGTCGCTTCCGAGGCGAAGCGGCGCAGGTTCTCCGACGCTTCCGCCGTCCACGGCAGCAGCGCCGCCACCGCCGCCTCGGGCGCGGCGGCGATGTGGGGCCGCAGGGCCAGCCACGCCCATTCCCGCACGCCGAAATGGCCGTCGTCGGCAAAGGGGCGGATCGCCGTCAGGCGGTCGGGCAGATCGCGCGGCTCCGCCGCCGCCGCGACCACATAGGCACCCCAGCCGCGCACGGTGTCGGAGGGATGATCGCGGCAGGCCGCCAGCGCCGCCTCGGCGCCGAGATGCTCCGCCAGCAGCGCCGCCGCCAGGGCCATGCGACGGGTGATGCCCTCCGCCGCCGCCGCCCGCAGGGGCTCGGCCGGGACGGCGGGGAAGCAGGCGGCCATCAGGGCGGCGAAATCCATCGCCAGGTTTTCCGCCAGGGTCGCCGCCGCCGCCGTGCCGGCATTGAGCGCCGCCAGCACCGCCGGGTCGACGGCCGCCCGGCTGGTGGCGCCGGTGCGGCGGGCGGCGGTGGTGGTGGTGGTCATGCCGGCTCTCCCCTCTTTGTCTGCCAAGGAAAACGGCGCGGCCCCTGGGGGAACCGCGCCGTTCTCGTCTCAAGCCGTCATGGCCGCCGGTGTCAGCGGACCTTGCCGGCCACCACGCACTCGGCGATCTGCACGGCGTTCAGGGCGGCGCCCTTCAGCAGCTGGTCGCCGCAGACGAAGATGTCGAGGCCATGGTCGCCGAACACCACGTTCTTGCGGATGCGGCCCACTTCCACGTCGTACTTGCCCGAGGCATTGAGCGGCATCGGGTAGGCGTTGCTGGCGGTGTCGTCCACCAGCTTGACGCCCGGCGCCGTCGCCAGCACTTCGCGGGCGCGGGCGACATCGACCGGCTTCTCGGTTTCCAGGGTGGCGGCTTCCGAGTGGGCGCGCAGGATGGGAATGCGCACCGCCGTGCAGGAGACCGGCAGGTCCGGCAGACCCATGATCTTGCGGGTCTCCCAGGTGACCTTCATCTCTTCCTTGGTGTAGCCGTTGTCCTGGAACTTGTCGATGTGCGGGATCAGGTTGAACGGCAGCGGGTGGGCGAACACCTTGTTGCCGGCCTGACCGCCTTCCAGGGCCACGCGGGTCTCGTCCTCCAGCTCCTTCATGCCTTCCGCACCGGCGCCCGACGACGCCTGGTAGGTCGACACGATGACGCGCTTCAGGCCGAATTCCTTGTGCAGCGGCGCCAGCGCCACCACCAGGATGGCGGTGGTGCAGTTGGGGTTGGCGATGATCTTCGAGTCGCCGATGGCCTGCGGGTTGATCTCCGGCACCACCAGCGGCTTGTCGGCGTCGTAGCGGAAGGCCGAGGAGTTGTCGATCACCGTCACCCCGCGGGCGGCCAGCTGCGGCGCGTATTCCAGCGAGAAGTCGCCGGAGACGGCCAGCAGCGCGATGTCGCACTCCGCCACCGCATCGACGGTGAATTCTTCAATGGTTTTAGTGCCGAAGGGAGTCTCCACGGTCTTGCCGGCACTGCGCGCAGAGGCGAACAGCCGCAGGTCGGTCAGCGGGAATTTGCGGTCGTGCAGAACGGCGACCATCTCGGTCCCGACCGCACCCGTCACACCCACCACCGCGACCTTCACTCCGGGAACCACGTCCTTCGTCATCTAAAACACTCCTGTGTACCTGTATTAGGACGGGCGCTTTTTAACAGATTTCCAGGCGCCTTTGAACCGGCTTCGTTCCACGCCGTAAAGGTGCAGACGCCGGCTGTTCTTCCTCTCCGGCGCGATGTCGACAGGCGACAGCATTCCGGCCTTTACGCTTTCTTTATCCGCATGCGATAAGCAGGGCCGACGCCCGGCGGCCCGATGCCCCTTGCCCTGCCGCTGCGGGCGGACCTTCGTTGACAGAGACCCGGCATGCTTGCTTTCGCTGCCCAGGCCCTCGGCCTTGCCGATGCCGTTCCCGTGTTCGTGGCGTCCGCCGCCCTGCTGGTGGTGGGCTGGCTGGCGCTGACGCAGGCGATGGCGGTGTTCGCCACCATCCTCGGCCCCAGCCTGCACCGGCTGCTGGGCGGCGCCGTGCTCGGCCTCTACTCCGCCTGGATCGCCACCCTGGCGCTGGGCTTCACCGGCGCCTGAGGCGCCTCGACGGTCACGGCGCCTGAGGCGCCGCTACCGCCACCGCTACCGGCGGGTGGCCGCCAGGGCGACGCCGGCGCCGATCAGCGCCGTGCCGCTGATGCGGTTGATGATGCGCCGGCCGCGGCCGCTGGTCATGAAGCGGCCGAGCCCGCCGCCCGAGGCGGCATAGACCGCCAGCGCCACCATCTCCAGCACCAGGAACACCGCCCCCAGCGACAGCAGCTGCGGCCACGCCGGCTGCGCCGGATCGAGGAACTGCGGGAAGAAGGCGGTGAACACCAGGATCGCCTTGGGGTTGCTGGCGGCGATCATGAACTCGCGCGTCGCCAGGTGCAGGCCGAGGCGGCGCCCCTGCGGCCCGGTTTCCGCCGCCACCGTCTCATCTGTCACCGGCGCCCGCCACAGCTTGACGCCGAGATAGACCAGGTATGCCGCGCCCACCCACTTCAGCACCACGAAGGCGGTGACCGAGGTGGCGAGCAGCGCCCCCAGCCCCACCACCGTCAGCCCGATCAGCGCCGCAAAGGCCGGCAGCCGGCCAAGGCCGCCCGCCATGGCGGCGGCGAAGCCGAAGCGCACGCCGTTGTTCATGGCCAGCAGGTTGTTGGGCCCCGGCGACAGGTTGATGAGGAAGGTCGCCGGCACGAACACCAGCCACATGTCCCAGCTCATGACACTCCTCCGGCGCTGACGGATGCGGGGCAGGCCCCTACTTCACCCGCCGACGCCGCCGCCGGCAAGGGCCATTTGCGCCACGCGCCGGGCTGAAGGTGCCGCCGCCCGGCACCATCCTCATCACGGGGTATTATGTCCTCTCACCATATTGCTTCTCCACACTTCTGCGCCAACATAGGGCTGTGTGGGAGTGAGGTCGTGCGGGAGGGGAGCGGACCATGCCTCTGGACCAGTTGCAGCCCTTGTGGGATCGGGCGGAACTGCTGGCGGCCGGCGTGGCGGCGGTGGTGGTGGCTTCGCAGGTGGCGGACCACTGGGTGTCGTCGCGCGCCCGCGCCAGCGGCGCCAGCCGGGCGCAGGCGAAGGGACTCGGCCGGGATGCCGGCATGGTCACCATTCTGGTGGCCGTGCTGGTGCTCGCCGTGGCGGTGGCGCTGGGCTGGGGCGTGTCATAGCGCCCCCGGCGGCTCACACCGTGCCCAGCTGCTCGAAGCTGCCGTCCTGCGGCGCTTCCTCCGCGGTGGCGGGGCGGAGGTGAACCGCCGCCACCCGCGCCGCCGGCGGACCTGACCGGCACAGCGCCACCATGTTCTCCACCGCCGCCTCCGGGCCGTGGAACAGCGCCTCCACCGACCCGTCGGTGCGATTGCGCACCCAGCCGGCGAGGCCCAGTTCCATGGCCGTCTTGCGGGTCCAGCCGCGATACCACACGCCCTGCACCAGGCCTTCGATGCGCGCGTGAACCGTCTTCATTCCGTGCTTCTCCTTGTGCGGCGCCATTCCGCCCCGGCACAGGCTAACGCTTTGCTCAGGCCGGATCGAGGGTCGGCGGCATCTGATGGTGCGGCGGAATGGTGGGCAGCGGCGTGTGGACCTGCGAGTCGACCACCGTCAGCGCCGTCATGTTCACCAGCCCGCGCACCGTCACCGACGGCGTCACGATATGCGCCGGCTGCGCCACGCCGAGCAGGATCGGCCCGATGTTGAGGCCGTCGCCCAGCACCTTCAGCATGTTGAAGGCGATGTTGGCGGCATCCTGGTTCGGCATGATCAGCAGGTTGGCTTCGCCCTTCAGGCGGCTGCCGGGGAAGATGCGGTCGCGGATGATCTGCGACAGGGCGGCGTCGGAGTGCATCTCGCCCTCCACCTCCAGGTCCGGCGCCCGGTGCCAGATGGCTTCCACCGCCTTGCGCATCTTGGCGGCGGAGGTGTCGTCGTGGCTGCCGAAGTTGGAATGGGACAGCAGCGCCGCCCGCGGCTCGATGCCGAAGCGCCGCACTTCCTCCGCCGCCAGCAGAGCAATCTCGGTCAGCTGCTCGGCGTCGGGGTCGGGGTTGACGTAGGTGTCGGTGATGAAGAACGTGCCCTTCTGCATGATGAGCAGGTTCATGGCGGCGATGGTGTTCACCCCCGGCTGCACGCCCAGAACGTCAAGAATGTGCTGCAGGTGCTGGGCATAGCGGCCGGTGGAGCCGCAGATCAGGCCGTCGGCCTCGCCCCGCAGCACCATGAGGGCGGCGAACACCGTGTTGCGGCTGCGCACGATGGTGCGGGCATAGTCAGGCGACACGCCGCGCCGGCGCATGAGGCGGTGATAGGCATCCGAATACGTATGATAGCGGATGTCGCGCAGCGGCTCGATCACCTCCACGTCCACCTCCGGCGTCATGCGCAGGCCGAGATTGCGGATGCGTTCGGTGATGACGTCCAGGCGGCCGATGAGGATGGGCTTCGCCACCCCTTCGTCCAGCACCGTCTGGGCGGCGCGCAGCACGCGCTCGTCCTCGCCTTCGGCATAGGCGATGCGCTTCGGCGCCGCCTGGGCGCGCTCGAACACCGGCTTCATGACCAGACCGGAGCGGAACACGTACTGCTCCAGCTTCTCGCGGTATTCGCGGAAGTCGGCGATGGGGCGGGTGGCGACGCCGCTGTCCATGGCCGCCTTGGCGACGGCGGGGGCAATCTCGACGATCAGGCGCGGGTCGAACGGCTTGGGCAGGATGTAGTCGGCGCCGAAGCGCAGCGACTCGCCCACATAGGCCGACGACACCACGTCCGACGGCTCCGCCATGGCGAGATGGGCGATGGCCTCGACGCAGGCCAGCTTCATCTCCTCGTTGATGGTCGTCGCGCCGACGTCCAGCGCGCCGCGGAAGATGAAGGGGAAGCACAGCACGTTGTTGACCTGGTTCGGGTAGTCCGACCGGCCGGTGGCGATGATGGCGTCGGGACGGGCGGCCTTGGCCTCTTCCGGCATGATCTCCGGCGTCGGGTTGGCGAGCGCCAGGATCAGCGGCTTGTCGGCCATGCGGGCGACCTGGGCGCCGGTCAGCACGCCGGGGCCGGACAGGCCGAGGAAGATGTCGGCGCCGTCGATCACCTCGTCCAGCGTCCGGGCGGCGGTGTCCTGGGCGTAGGCGTCCTTGAAGCCGTTCATGCCGATCTGGCGGCCCTTGTAGACCAGCCCGTCGCGGTCGGCGAGCCAGACGTTCTCCCGCTTCACGCCCATTTCCACCAGCAGGTCCAGGCAGGCGATGCCGGCCGCGCCGCCGCCGGTGGAGACCACCTTGACCTCGCCGATGGCCTTGCCGGCCACCCGCAGGCCGTTGCGCACGGCGGCGGCAACCACGATGGCGGTGCCGTGCTGGTCGTCGTGGAACACCGGGATGGACATCTTCTCCCGGCAGCGGCGCTCCACCTCGAAGCACTCCGGCGCCCGGATGTCTTCCAGGTTGATGGCGCCGAAGGTGGGTTCCAGCGCCGTGATGATGTCGACGAGCTTGTCGGGGTCCTTCTCGTTCAGCTCGATGTCGAACACGTCGATGCCGGCGAACTTCTTGAACAGGACCGCCTTGCCCTCCATCACCGGCTTGGACGCCAGCGGCCCGATGTCGCCGAGGCCGAGCACCGCCGTGCCGTTGGAGATGACCGCCACCAGGTTGCCGCGGGCCGTGACTTCCGCCACCTGCGCCGGGTCTTCGACGATGGCCTCGCAGGCCGCCGCCACGCCGGGGCTGTAGGCCAGCGCCAGGTCGCGCTGGTTGGCCATCGGCTTGGTCGGCGTGATGGCGAGCTTGCCGGGCGTCGGCCAGCGGTGGTAGGTGAGCGCCAAGTCCTTGAAATCGCGGGTCATCGGCCTGCCTTAACCATGTTTCAGTTAATCGCGCGCTGCGCGGGCTTCCCTGGCGGGTTTATAGCGCGTTCGGCGCCCGTTGCCCATGCCCCAGCCGTGCGGTGCAACATGGCGCCTCCGCGCTGCCGAACGATCAGTCGGGAGGCACCGCCACCTCTCGCTGCTGCAGGTAATCCGCCAGATGGCGGCGGCCCTGTTCCACATGGTCGGCCAGCACCCGGCAGGCGGCTTCGGTATCGCCGGCGCGGCAGGCGTCCAGCAGGGCGACGTGCTCGCGCTGCGACGGGGCGCGGTAGGCCAGGGCATCGAACTGGAACCGCAGGTAGCGGTCACCCGCCGCCAGATGCTGCTCCACCAGCGCCAGCAGGCGCGGCAGGCCGCAGCGGGCGTAGAGGGTCATGTGGAAGCGGCGGTTCAGCTCGCCCATGCGGCCGGGGTCCGTCTCGGCCTCCATCTCGGCCAGCAGGTCGGCGGCAAGGTCGAGGTCCGCCGCCGTCAGCTGCGGCACCGAGGCCCGCAGCGCCGCCGGCTCCAGCGCGGCGCGGATGGCGCTGATGTCGGCGGCGTCGGTGGCGGAAATCTCGGCCACCACGGCGCCGCGATGGGGATGGAACTCCACCAGCGCCCGCGCCTCCAGCTGGCGCAGCGCCTCGCGCACCGGCATGCGGCTGACCCCGAAGGCGGCCGCCAGATCCTCCTGCCGCAGCGGCGTGCCGCCGGCCACGGCGCCGGACAGGATGGCATCGCGCAGCGCCGCCTCGATGAACTCCGTCGCCGTGCGGAAGCGCGGCCGGTGGCGGTCGACAAAGGCACTGAGGTCGGGGGACAGAGTCATGGCGTCATGGTCCGGCGGCGGCCCTTGCGTGGATATTGGATCCAATATACTGTCGTGCCTCCGATCCCCCGGAGGCCGCACCATGACATCATCGACAGCATCGCCCTTCCTGTCCACCCGGGCGGCCGGTACCGGCCTGCTGGTGGCGCTGGTCGGCTACTCCAGTTCGGTCGCCGTGGTGATCCAGGGCCTGACTGCCATGGGGGCGAGCCCGGCGCAGGTGGTGTCGGGGCTGGCGGCGGTGGGCTTCGCCATGGGCTTGAGCGCCATGGCCCTCAGCCGCTGGACCCGCATGCCGGTGAGCGTCGCCTGGACCACCCCCGGCATGGCCCTGCTGGCCGGCACCGGCGCGGTGGAGGGCGGCTTCGCCGCCGCCGTCGGCGCCTTCATGGTCACCGGCCTGCTGATCATGCTGGCCGGGCTGTGGACGCCGCTCGGCCGCTGGGTGGCGGCGATCCCCAAGCCGCTGGCCAATGCCATGCTGGCCGGCATCCTGCTGAAGCTGTGCCTGGCGCCCTTCATCGCCATCGGTCAGGCGCCGGTGGTGGCGCTGGCGGTGCTGGGAACGTGGATCGTCGTCGGCCGCTTCGCCCGCCTGTATGCCGTGCCAGCGGCGGTGACGGTGGCGCTGGCCGCCATGGTGCTGCAGACGCCGCTCGATGGCGCCACCGCCGCCGCCTTCGCCTGGCCGCAGCTGACGGCGGTGATGCCGGCCTTCACCGTCGAGGCGCTGGTGGGCATCGCTCTGCCGCTGTTCGTGGTGACCATGGCGTCGCAGAACATCCCCGGCCTGGCGGTGCTGCACACCTACGGCTATGCCCCGCCGGTGCCGCCGGCGTTCCTGACCACCGGCGCCCTGTCGGCGCTGACCGCCCCCTTCGGCGCCCCGACCGTGAACCTGGCCGCCATCACCGCCGCCCTGTGCGCCGGCCCCGATGCCGAGCCCGACCCCGGCCGGCGCTGGCAGGCGGCCTTCGTCGGCGGCCTCGGCTACATCGCGCTCGCTGCCCTGGCGGCGGTGACGGCGACGCTGGTGCTGCGCTCGCCGCCGATCCTGATCGAGGCGGTGGCCGGGCTTGCCCTGGTCAATGCCTTCGGCGGCGCCGTGCAGGGCGCGGTGCAGGACGAGGAACACCGCCTGCCGGCCCTGATGACCCTGCTCACCACTGCCTCCGGCCTCAGCCTGGGGGGCATCGGCTCGGCGTTCTGGGGGCTGGTGCTGGGCGGCGGGCTGGTGCTGCTGCATCGCCGGCGGCAGACGGCGTAGCACCCCTGTCTTGATGGCGTAGGGGCGCGGTTTGCGCGAACACAACGCGAACACTGGTGCTATGATGCCGGCCCTTCCAGACTTGAACGGAGGTTCCGTCATGAGCACCAAGGTCGACCCCGTCCCCGCCGGCTATGGCGCCGTCACCCCCTACATGGTGGTCCACGACGCCGCCGCGGCGCTGGAGTTCTACCGCCGCGCCTTCGGGGCCGAGGAAGTCATGCGCATGGCCATGCCCGACGGCCGCGTCGGCCATGCCGAAATGCGCGTCGGCGGCTCCATGATCATGCTGTGCGACGAATTCCCCGACATGAAGGCCCACGGCCCCCGCCACTACCGCGGCTCGCCGGTGTCGTTGCTGCTCTACGTGCCCGATGTCGACGCCGTGACGGCGCAGGCGGTGGAGGCCGGCGCCACGGTGGAAAGCCCGGTGAAGGACCAGTTCTACGGCGATCGCATGGGCACCCTGGTGGACCCCTTCGGCCACCGCTGGTACGTCGCCACCCATGTGGAGGACGTGCCGCCCGACGAGCTGGAGCGCCGCAGCAAGGCCGCCTTCCAGGACGCCGGCTGACCGGAAGCCGCCGCCCGCGGCGGGCAGAGGCCCCGTCCGGCGCGGCGGGAACGGCTCTGCCCGGCGGCGGCGGGCTGCTATAGTGACGTGAAGCCATGACCGCAACGCATGCCCGGTCGGCAGAACCGCCGGCCGGGCGCTGCCGTTTCTCCCGCCTGTACTATCTCCCGCCTGAACTGCGGCCGCCCTCCGGCCCCGCCGCCGCCCCTCACCCGCCAGGAGCCTGCATGGCCACCCCGTCCAGCGATGCCGCCCTTCCGCGTTCCGACCTGCGGTTCGGCGAGTTCGTCGCGATCATTGCCCTGATGATGGCGCTGACGGCGCTGTCCATCGACATCATGCTGGTGGCGCTGCCGGACATCGCCGCCACCTTCGCGCTGGCCGATCCCAACGACCGCCAGCTGGTCATCACCGCTTACCTGCTCGGCTTTGCCGCCGGGCAGCCGCTGTGCGGGCCGCTGTCGGACCGGTTCGGCCGCAAGCCGGTGGTGGCGGCGGGCATCGCCATCTTCGCCCTTGGCGTCGTGCTGGCGATCATCGCGCCGACGTTCGCCACCATGCTGTGGGCGCGGGCGCTGATGGGCCTGGGGGCGGCGGCGCCGCGCATCATGGCCGTCTCCATCGTGCGCGACCGTTTCGCCGGGCGCGGCATGGCGCGGGTGATGTCCTTCGCCATGATGATCTTCATCATCGTGCCCATCGTCGCCCCGTTCATCGGTGCGGCGGTGCTGGCCCTCGGGCCGTGGCAGTGGATCTTCGGCACCCTGCTGGCGGTGGGCGGGCTGCTGGCCGGCTGGACCGCCCTGCGCCTGCCCGAGACGCTGACGCCCGAGCATCGCCGCTCGCTGTCGCCCGGCCCGCTGGCCGAGGCGGCGCTGACGGTGGTGCGGTCGCGGCCGACGGTCGGCTACACCGTCGGCATGGGGTTCCTGTTCGGGTCGCTGATGACCTACATCGGCAGCGCCCAGCAGGTGTTCATGGAGGTCTACGGCCTGACCACCGAGTCCTTCCCGGTGGTGTTCGGCATCGTCGCCTCGGTGATGGCGGTGGCGTCGCTGCTCAACACCCGGCTGGTGGTCCGGCTGGGCATGCGGCGGCTGTCCCATGCGGCGCTGATCGGCTATGTCGCCGCCGGGCTGCTGATGGCGGTGGTCGGCCTCGGTGGCGAGCCGCCGTCGCTGACGGTGCTGGTGGTGCTGCTGATGGCGTCGTTCTTCTGCTTCGGCCTCATCGCCCCCAACTTCGGCGCCCTGTCCATGGAGCCGCTGGGCCACATCGCCGGCATGGGATCGTCGCTGACCGGCTTCTACACCACCGCCGCCGGCGCCGGACTCGGCTGGCTGGCGGGCCAGGCCTACGACGGCACCGTGCGGCCGCTGGTGATCGCCTTCACCGTCTACGGCCTCGCCGCCCTGGTCTGCGTGCTGGTGACCGAGCGCGGCCGGCTGCTGCACGCCTCCCACTGACCCGCCGGCCGGCGGCGGGGTCATTGCGCCCCCTTCCGCCGGGGCCGGCAGTGGTCTATCCTCTGTCGTGGGGGACGGAGGGGACGCGATCCATGGCCGAGCAGCCGGTGACGCGCAGGACAGGTGCGGGAAGGGAGGCCGCCGGCGCAACGGTGCTGCCGTGGCTGCTGGCCGCCCTGGTGACGCTGCTGTCGCTGATGGCCCTGGTGCGCCTCGACATGGTCGAGCGCCAGACCCTGCACACCGACGCCCGCGCCGCCATCCGCAGCCAGCTCGACATCATGCGCGCCAAGCTGGAAGCCAGCATCAGCGCCCCGCTGCTGCGGGCGCGCGGCATGGCCGCCTTCATCGTCGCGCGCGGCGACATCACCGAGGAAGAATTCAACCGCGTCGCCGCCATGCTGCTGGACGGCCACAGCGCCGTGCGCAACATCGTGGTCAGCCGCGGCATGGTGATCGCCATGACCTACCCGCTGGAGGGCAACGAGGCGGTCATCGGCGCCCCCTTCTCGCGGGTGCCGGAGCAGCTTGCCAACGTACAGAAGGCCATCGAGAGCCGCGCCTCGCAGCTGCAGGGGCCGGTGCCGCTGATCCAGGGCGGCATCGGGCTGATCGCCCGCACGCCGGTGTTCCTGCCCGGCGAGAACGGCGAGCCGGGGCCGTTCTTCGGCATGGTCAACGTGGTGCTCGACATCCCCAAGGTGTTCAGTGAAACGGGCGTCGATTCGCCCGGCCGCTGGTTCCATGTCGCCATCCGCGGCCGCGACGGCGGCGGCCTCGGCGGGCCGCTGGTGTGGGGGGACGACGTCGTGTTCACCGACCGCCCGGTGGTGGTCGACGTGCAGCTGCCCGACGGCGCCTGGGCGCTCGCCGGCGCCCCGGTGGGCGGCTGGGAGGCGGTGGAACAGACCCTGACCACCACCCGCGTGCTCGGCATCGTGGTGTTCCTGCTGATGGCCACCATCGCCTTCGGCACCGCCCGCCACGTCACCCGCCGCGCCGCCGCCGAACGGGCGCTGCTGGCCAAGACCCTGGAGCTGGAGCGGTCCAACAGCGAGCTGGAACGGTCCAACGCCGACCTGGAAAGCTTCGCCTACGCCACCTCCCACGACCTGCAGACGCCGCTGCGCAACATCGTCAGCTATGCCCAGCTGCTGGACCGCCGCTACCGCGGCCGGCTGGATGCCGACGCCGACGACTATCTCGCCTTCCTGGTCGGCAATGCCCGGCGGCTGTCGGCACTGGTGCGCGACCTGCTGAACTACTCCCGCCTGTCCAACCCGGCGGCCGTGCAGGCGGTGATGCCGGTGGCGACGGCGGTGCAGGAGGCGCTGCGCAACCTGGAACACGACATCGCCGACAGCGGCGCCGTGGTCGAGGTGGCGCCCATGCCGCCGCTGCTGACCGACGCCCGCCTGACCAGCGTGTTCCAGAACCTGCTCGGCAACGCCCTGCGCTACGCCCGCCCCGGCGTGACGCCGCGCATCCAGGTCAGCGCCGCCCCCGGCAGCGGCCAGCCGGCGCACTGGGTGCTGTCGGTGGCCGACAACGGCATCGGCATCGAGCCGCAATACTTCGAGCGCATCTTCGGCCTGTTCCAGCGCCTGGACGGCAGCAATCACGACGGCGGATCGGGGGTCGGGCTGGCGGTGTGCAAGCGCATCGTCCACCAGTACGGCGGCGAGATCTGGGTTGAGTCTGTGCCCGGCCAGGGCTCGGTTTTCCGCTTCACCCTGCCCGCCGCCGCCGACGCTGAAGACCCGGTCACCGCCGCCGCCGACCCGCCGCCCACCGCCCTCGCCTCCTGAGGCGGACGCCCTCGACGGCAGCAGCGGCTGGACGCCTTACGGGCGCGCCGTGGTGCCGTTCGACACCCGCATGAACCCGAACACGGCGGCCACCGCGGCAATGGCGAAGTGCAGCCAGATGTCGTGACCGTACAGCGGGATGAGGCCGAAGGTGGTGCGCAGGACCGGGATCAGCCCCATCACCGCCAGCACGGCATAGATCACCGCCACCGCCCGCGCATAGCCGCGGGCGCCGCCGAAGCCGCGCGACGCCACCAGCCCCCAGACGCCGAACGCCAGGTGCACCAGGTTGTGCAGCCAGTTGACCGGGAACAGCCCGAACAGGCGGCCGTGGCCGTGGTCGAGCGCCAGACCGGCATCGGTGGCCGGTGCAACCACGAAGGCGGGGATGAAGCCGGCAATGCCGACCACCACGAACACGATGCCCAGGATCAGGGCGAAGGTTCGGACTGCTGCAGGGGTCATCGGAACCACTCTCCGCTCATGTCGCTGCTGAGGATCGGCAACGAACTCGGCCACCAACGGCGCGCGGTGCCGTGGGTTCAAAAATTTCATGCCTTGGTATTATTGCTGCGCGTGCCGCCGCCGTGGCGACCGCGCGGCTGGAGCAAAGGTGGCCGACCCAGCAACAAAGCGCCGAAAGCATCCACCAATGGTCATAGCCGTCGGCTGCAGGGCGAAAAGGTATAAAGCCAGGTCACGCGGTCTGCAGAGGCAGCAAGTAACCATCCAGTCCTGTCGGTCTTCGCGACCAACGTTTCCGCCGTCTGCGCCGCCCATTCCCGCTTTGGAATTGAGACAATACCTACTTTCTGGTGTGAGACCTGGGGGTAAGAGACGCCTTCACCCCAAGGGTAAGGTGATGGTACTGGTTTCTTTGCCCGAAAGAACTATCCTCACCCCTTACCACCGGGAGAAGCCCAGATGGATGCGCGGTTGAATGCGGCCCTGCGGATCGACGCCAACACCCTGAAGGGCCTCCAGCTTGCTCGCCCGCTGCTGGAGCGCCACATCGACACCATCATCGACGACTTCTACCGCTTCGTCATGGCGACCGAAGGCCTGCGCGAGCCGTTCCGCAGCCATGCCGCCCTCGACCACGTGAAGCAGGCGCAGCGGCGGCACTGGATGCAGTTCCTGTTCTCCGGCAACTGGGGCGCCGAGTACGAGGAAAACTGCCGCCGCATCGGGGCCGCCCATGCCCGCCACGACATCCATCCCAACACGTACTTCGCCGGCTACTCGTTCTTCCTCGACGGCCTGACCCGGCTGGTGACCCGCGCCAACAAGTGGAAGCCCGAGCAGACCGCCGACATCCTGCAGGCCGTCCACGCCGCCATCTTCATGGACCTGTCCATGAGCCTGACGGTCTATTTCGAGCTGGTCCGCACCCGCACCCGCAAGGCGGTGGAGGAGGAAGGCTGCGGCTTCCAGTCGACGGCCGAGATGCTGGTGGCCGACATCACCGCCGCCTCCACCCAGCTGGGGGCCGCCGCCGCCCACATGGCCAGCGCCACCGAGACGGTGCGCAAGGAATCCCTGGTCGCCCGCGATGCCGCCGTGCGCGCCACCGAAAACGTGCAGGCGGTGTCGGCGGCGTCGGAGCAGATGGCGTCCTCCATCCGCGAGATCGAGCGCCAGGTCCACGTCATCGCCGAGACCACCCAGGCGGCCGGCAGCCGCATCCACGATGCCACCCGGGTGGTGGAGCGCCTGCAGACGGCGGCGGCCGACATCGGCAAGATCCTCGGCCTGATCGAGACCATCGCCAGCCAGACCAACCTGCTGGCGCTGAACGCCACTATCGAGGCGGCACGCGCCGGCAGCGCCGGCAAGGGCTTCGCCGTGGTCGCCAACGAGGTGAAAAGCCTCGCCAACCAGACCACCCGCGCCACCGGCGAGATCGGCGACCTGATCGAGACCATGCAGGGCACGGTGGGCGAGTCCGCCGCCGCCATGGCCGACCTGTCGACCATCATCGGCACCCTCGGGGAGATCACCGGCGCCATTGCCAGCGCCGTGGTGCAGCAGTGCGCCGCCACCGACGAGATCGCCCGCAACGCCGCCGAAGCCGCCGACAATGCCCGGTCGGTGGACGACGTGGTGGCCCGGGTGGACGTCGCCGCCCTGGGGGCGGAAGGCGCGGTGACGCAGGTGCACGGCGCCGCCGCCTCGCTCACCTCCCGCGCCGGCACGGTGACCACCAGCGTCCACACCTTCATCGCCGGCGTCCAGCGGGTGGCGTGACGCGGGCAAGGAAAAAGGGGTTGCTGACCGCCCGGTCGGCAACCCCTTGTCCTTGATGGTAGCGGAGGAGGGACTCGAACCCCCGACACGCGGATTATGATTCCGCTGCTCTAACCAGCTGAGCTACTCCGCCATCGCGCTGGGAGGCCCGTATATAACGGCCGCGCGGGCGGTCGTCAACACCTTGTTTTCACGGTTCGGAAACAGACCTGTCCTTGCATTCGCCGCCCCCGGACCCCACCATTGTGCAATGCAGCATGGAGAGACAGGAGGACGGTCGTGACCGATCATCCGACGCCCAAGCCCGCCACCACAGACACCACCGCTCCGGCGGTGAATGCAGAAGACATACCGCCCGCCGGCGCCGACACCCCCTGCCGCGAGCCGGCGGAGCCCCGGCGCGGCGGCGGGTTTGCCGCCGGTGTCAAGGCGGCGCTCGGCAAGGTGTTCCGCTTCCGGCCGCCCAACGTGCGGCTGGAGGGCAAGGGCAAGCCGGTCAACCTCGCCCTGCAGGGCGGCGGCGCCCATGGCGCCTTCACCTGGGGCGTGCTCGACGCCATCCTGGCCGACGACCGGCTGGAGATCGAAAGCGTCTCCGGCACCTCCGCCGGTGCCATGAATGCCGTGGTGCTGGCCGACGGGCTGTCGCGCGGCGGCAAGCAGGCGGCGCGCGAGGGGCTGGAGGCATTCTGGCGCAAGGTCGCCGATGCCGGCCGCTTCACCCCCTGGAAACGCGGCCCGCACGGCTGGCTGACCGGCAGCTGGAGCCTGGACGGCAACCCGTGGTTCATCTGGGCCGACCTGATGCAGCGGCTCTACAGCCCCTATGAGTTCAACCCCTCCAACTACAACCCGCTGCAGGGCATCGTCGAGGCGGCGGTGGATTTCGAGCGGGTGCGGCGCTGCGACCGGGTGCAGGTGTTCGTCACCGCCACCAGCGTCACCACCGGCCGGCCGCGGGTGTTCCGCCATGACGAGCTGACCGCCCGCCACATCATGGCCTCAGCCTGCCTGCCCCACCTGTATCAGGCGGTGGAGATCGACGGCGACGCCTATTGGGATGGCGGCTACATGGGCAATCCGGCGCTGTGGCCGTTCATCTACCGCGGCGGCAGCCGCGACATCGTGCTGGTGCAGATCAACCCGCTGCGCCGCCAGGCGGTGCCGCGCACGGCGCGCGAGATCATCAACCGCCTGAACGAGATCACCTTCAACGCCAGCCTGTACCGCGAGATGCGCGCCATCGCCTTCGTCGACCGCCTGCTGGAGCAAGGCAAGCTGGACCCGCAGGACTACAAGCGCATGTTCATCCACATGATCAGCGGCGAGCAGGAGATGGACGCCCTGTCCGCCTCCAGCAAGTTCAACACCGAGTGGGAATTCCTGTGCTGGCTGCGCGACCTGGGCGCCGCCAAGGCGCGGGGGTGGATGGAGGCCCACGCCGCCAGCGTCGGACGGCAGAGCACTGTCGACATCGGCCGCACCTTCCTCGGCGCCGGCGAGACCGACGCGGTGCCGCCGTGGCTGCTGGCCGCCCCTGCCCCGCCCGCCCCTGCCGCCACCGGCGGCGGCTGACCGGAGCGGAGGCGCGGCGAGGCGACCGAACCCGCCCCCGGCGGCGTCCGTTCACAGGCTGAAGGTGCTCCGATACCAGGGGCACCGCAGCCATCGAGGTGATGCGTGACGCGGCACAGCGACCGCCATGGCCGGCAGGCCAGCAAGCCGACCGACATCCCGAAGCGCGGCCTGCGCGACGTGGCCCTGCGGGTGAAGGACCAGATCGGCGACGACAACATCAGCATCGTCGCCGCCGGCATCGCCTTCTTCGGCATCCTGTCCATCTTCCCCGCCCTGGCGGCGCTGCTGACCCTCTACGGCCTGGTCGCCAGCCCACAGGACGTCACCGGCCAGATCCAGACGGTGGCCGGCATGCTGCCGCCGGACGTGCAGCAGATCATCCAGGACCAGTTGCAGCGGGTGGCCTCGGCCTCCGGCGGGGCGCTCGGCTTCGGGGCCATCGTCGGCCTGCTGGCGGCGTTGTGGAGTGCCTCCAAGGGCATGAAGGCGCTGGTCACCGGCATCGACATCGCCTACGACGAGCGCGAGGAACGCGGCTTCGTCAAGCGCACCCTGGTGGTGCTGGGGCTGACGCTGGGGGCCATCGTCTTCGTCATCGTGGCACTGGGCGTCATCACCGTGGTGCCGGCGGTGGTGGCGGCGCTCGGCCTGCCGGCGACGGTGGAATGGGCGGTGCTGCTCGGCCGCTGGCCGCTGCTGGTGGTGCTGGTGATGCTGGCGCTGGCGGTGGTCTACCGGGTGGCGCCGGACCGCGACGAGCCGCAATGGCGCTGGGTGACGCCCGGCTCCGCCCTGGCGGCGGTGCTGTGGATCGTCGGCTCCATCCTGTTCTCGCTCTATGTGCGCAACTTCGGCAGCTACAACGAAAGCTACGGCGCCCTGGCCGGGGTGGTCATGCTGCTGCTGTGGCTCTACCTGTCGGCCTTCGTGGTGCTGCTGGGGGCGGAGGTGAACTGCGAGATGGAACGCCAGACCCGTCACGACACCACCCAGGGCCACCGCAAGCCCATGGGCCAGCGCGATGCCCATGCCGCCGACACCTTGGGCCGCACCCGGCGGTGAAAAGGACGGCGCGCCCCCAGGACGGAGGCGCGCCGGTGTGATGGAAGTCCGCGACTCGGGATGCCGCCGCGCCTCGGGGGTCAACTGAGGCCCGGCGGCTCGCAACGCCCATGACGGCGCCATCTTAAGGCGGTGTGACGGCGATCACATCCTCCAAACGAAGGAGGACGGCGCAGAAAGATCAGCCGCGCCCGTCGCGCACGATCCAGCCGCCGCCCAGCACCCGGTCGCCGTCGTAGAGCACGCAGGCCTGACCCGGCGCCACGCCGTGGACCGGCTCGTCCAGCCGCACCTCGGCGCCGCCGTCCGGGTGGGGCAGCACCGTCGCCGCGGCGGGGCGGAAGCTGTTGCGGATCTTCACCACGCAGCGCACGCCGCCGGCCGCCGGGCCGTCGCCCTGGCCCAGCCAGTTGACGTCGCGGATGCGGAAGGAGTCGCGGCCCAGCGCCTCGCGCGGGCCGGCGATGACGCGGTTGGTGGAGGCCTCCACCCGCACCACGTACAGCCGCTCCGCCAGGCCGCCGATGTCGAGGCCGCGGCGCTGGCCGACGGTGTAGTGGATGATGCCCTCGTGGCGCCCGATCACCCGGCCGTCCACGTGCACGATGTCGCCGGGGCGGGTGGCGCCGGGGCGCAGCTTTTCCACCACGCGGGCGTAATCGCCGTCGGGCACGAAGCAGATGTCCTGGCTTTCCGCCTTGTCGGCGGTGGGCAGGGCGTAGCGGCGGGCGAGCGCGCGGGTTTCGTCCTTGCTCAGGCCGCCGAGGGGGAAGCGCACGAACTCCATCTGCTCGCGGGTGGTGGCGAACAGGAAATAGCTCTGGTCCTTGGCCGGGTCGGCGCCACGCCACAGTTCCGCCCCGCCGTCGGTACCGCGCCGGCGGCGGACGTAATGGCCGGTGGCGAGGGCAGCGGCACCAAGCTCGCGGGCCGCCGTCAGCAGGTCGCGGAACTTGACCGTCTGGTTGCACAGCACGCAGGGCACCGGAGTTTCGCCCGACACGTAGCTGTCGGCGAACTTTTCCATCACGTCGCCGAGGAAGGTGCCCTCGTAGTCGACCACGTAATGGGGGATGCCGATGGCCGCCGCCACCCGGCGGGCATCGTGGATGTCCTTGCCGGCGCAGCACGAATTGGCGCGCGCGATGGCGGCGCCGTGGTCGTAAAGCTGCATGGTGATGCCGACCACGTCATAGCCGCGCTCGGCCAGCAGGGCGGCGGTGACGGAACTGTCGACACCGCCGGACATGGCGACGACCACCCGCGTTTCCGCCGGCGGGCGGGCAGGATCAAGGTCGAGGTCGATGGCGGCCACGTCGGGCGCCGCGGCGGGCAGGTCGGCGAGCGTCGTCATGGCGCGTCAGATAGGGGGCGGCGGGTCGCTTGGGAAGGGGCCGCCGCTCCCCCTTTTTCGGCTCGGCCTCAGTCGCTCAGGGCGTTGCGGCTGCCGGTCGGCAGGCGGACGACCAGACCGTCGAGGTCGCCGCTCATGATGATCTGGCAGCCGAGGCGCGACGTCTTGGTCAGGCCGAAGGCGAGGTCAAGCATGTCTTCCTCGTCTTCCGAGGCTTCCGGCAGCTTGTCGTACCATTCCGGGTCCACCACCACATGGCAGGTGGAACAGGCGAGCGACCCTTCGCAGGCACCCTCGATATCGATGCTGTGACGGTGCGCCACTTCCAGCACCGACAGCCCTTCCGGGGCGTCGAAGGTCTGGGCCTCGCCGTCCTTGTCGATGAAGGTGATCTTGGGCATTCGCCGCTCCCTTGTAACCGCTTTCTGGGGGTGAAACGCTTCGGGCTGACTGCATAGCGTCCCCGCCGCCTCTCGGCAAGGGGGTAGACCGTCAGGCGACCGCCCGCGCCGCCAACGGCTGCCACGCCCGCAGGAAGGCCTCGACGTCGGCGGCGGTGGACGACCAGCCGAGGCTGACGCGGATGGCCTCGCGCGCCGCCGTGTCGGTGGCGCCCATGGCCTGCAGCACGTGGCTCGGCCCCACCTTGCCGGACGAACAGGCGGCGCCGGCGCTGACGCAGACGCCGGCCAGGTCGAGGGTCATCAGCTGCCCCTGGGCCGCCACGCCGGGCAGGCCGACACAGACGGTGTTGGGCAGCCGGGCCGCACCGCCGCCCCAGATCACCGCCTGCGGCTGCGCGGCGAGGATGCCCTCTTCCAGCCGGCGGCGCAGGGTGCCCAGGACCGCCGCCTCCTCCCGCCAGCGCTCCGCCACGACGCGGGCGGCGGCGGCGAAACCGGCGAGGCCGGGCACGTTCTCCGTCCCCGCCCGCTTGCCGCGCTCCTGCCCGCCGGGGAACAGCGGCTGCAGCGCCGCCGGGTCGGTGGCGATCAGCGCCCCGACGCCCGGCGGGCCGCCGATCTTGTGGGCCGACAGGCTGAGCAGGTCGACGCGCAGGGCGTGAACGTCGGTGAAGATGCGGCCCGGCCCCTGCACGGCGTCGCAATGCACCAGGGCGCCATGGGCGCGCGCCAGCCGCACCACGTCCTTCACCGGCTGGATGACGCCCGTCTCGTTGTTGGCGAGCATGACCGACACCACCACCTGCCCGTCGGCCTGGGCCTCCGCCAGCAGGGTTTCCAGCGCCGCCAGATCGATGAGGCCATCGGCGGTGACGGGGCAGACGGCGGCATCGGGATGGGCCTTCAGCACCGCCTGATGCTCCACCGCCGAGACGATGGCGCGCGGCCGGCCGCAGCCGCGTAAGGCCAGCACGTCGGATTCGGTGCCGCCGGAGGTGAAGATCACCTGCTCCGGCCGGGCGTTGACCAGCGCCGCCACCGCCTCGCGGGCATCGTCCACCACCGCTCGGGCGCGGCGACCGACGGCATGGACCGACGACGGATTGCCGCCGTCGGTCAGGGCGCGCATCACCGCCGCCGCCGCCTCGGGGCGGATGGGGGCGGTGGCGTTGTGGTCGAGGTAGTGCACCGGCCGGGTCATGGGCGGATCATCTGGATCAGACATGGAAAGACCGCCAGCGGGCCGGGGCGGGACCGTCTCCCGCCTCGGCCGCACGGCGGCCTGAGGGCTGCGCGGCGTTACTGGGCAGCGGCGCTGATGGCCGGGTCGCCGAACAGGCCGCTGGTACCCAGAACCTTGCGCTGCACCACCTGCTCCAGGGTCACGCTGGACAGGTAGAGGTAGATCTGGTTGCCCAGCTCTTCCCACAGGTCATGGGTCAGGCAGCGGCCCTTGTTGTTGTGGCAGCCGGCCGGAGTGCCCGGGGTGCAGCGGGTGGTCTGGATCGGCTCGTCCACCGCCAGGATGATGTCGGAGATGCGCATCTCGCCCGCCGGGCGCGACAGCAGGTAGCCGCCGCCGGGACCGCGCACGCTGCGCACCAGACCGCCCTTGCGCAGCTTGCCGAACAGCTGCTCAAGGTAGGACAGGCTGATTTCCTGCCGCTCGGCGATATCCGCCAAGGCCACCGGCTTGCCCTGCGAGTGCGAGGCAAGGTCCCCCATCGCCATCACCGCGTAGCGGCCTTTCGTACTCAGTCTCACGGTCCGTACTCCCTCTGGGCCGGTGCCGCGGCAGCGGTTCCGACCGTTCCCGATCCCTTGTGCACCGTAATCACGCCGGCCTCCCGCCGGAGGCCGCGCGGCGCGCGTCTTCTTCTTCGTCCACGCCCGCGGTGGGCCCGCCCGCGAGGGGAGAGGCGGCATCGCCGGCGGCGGGGGAAGCATCCGGCAGGCGGATCGCCTCCATCTCCGGGCCGTCCGCCGCGTCGCCGGACCGCAGCACGTCGCTGTTGTCGGCCACCACCTGCGGCAGACGGGGCGCCCGCACGGTGACCGGCGGCACCGGGGCGGCGGCCGGGGTGCCCGGCTGGCCGGCGGCCTGGTCGCGCTCGCGCTCCAGGGTTTCCACCCGGTCCATCAGGGCGCTGATCTGGGCCCGCAGGGCATCCATGGTGCGCACGACCGGGTCCGGCAGGTGTTCCGACGGCAGGCCGTAGGCGCAGAAGTCTTCCTCGATCCCCTTGGGCTTGCGCATCACCATGCGGGCGGGAATGCCGACCACGGTGACGCCCGGCGGAACCTCGTCCAGCACCACCGCGTTGGCACCCACGCGCGCCCCCTCCCCCACCGTGTGGGGGCCGAGGATCTGCGCGCCGGAGCCGACGATGACGCCGGCACCCAGGGTCGGGTGGCGCTTGCCCTTGTGCAGCGAGGTGCCGCCCAGGGTCACGCCCTGGTACAGCGTCACGTCATCACCCACCTCGGCGGTCTCGCCGATGACCACGCCGGTGGCATGATCAATGAAGACGCGACGGCCGATCCTGGCACCCGGATGGATCTCGACGCCGGTGAACATCTTCGCCACATGCGACAGGAACCGGGCCGGCAGCCGCACGCCCTTGCCCCACAGCCAATGGGTCAGCCGGTGCATGGCGATGGCATGGAAGCCCGGATAACAGAGGAAGACCTCCAGCCGCGAGCGGGCGGCCGGATCGCGGGCCAGAATGGCGTCCATGTCTTCCTTGAGTCGTGCGAACATCTTCGAAATCTGTTGAAAATTGCTGCGTCGAGTGTGCTAATATGCGCCCCGTTTTACACGGCCGGGTCGCACCTTCGCGACCCGCCGCGCAACAGTAGATAACAGAGGCCATGGCCCCTGTGGAGTTGAATATATGATCCCCGACCATGCCGGTCAAGTTTGCCTGGGGCCACTGACGCCCCTTTCCGCGACGGCCGGCGGGACACTTCACCGGGGGCTTTCCCATCCCGTCGCGCGCCCTGTTCCGATCCCTTCCGCCGCGCCAGAAGCCAAGGCTCACCGCACCCATGCCTGAAGTGATCTTCAACGGGCCGGAAGGCCGCCTGGAAGGCCGTTATCACCACTCGAAGCGGCCGAATGCCCCCATCGCCCTGGTTCTGCACCACGATCCGCAGCAGGGCGGCAGCATGAACAACCGGGTCGTCTACAACACCTATCACACCTTCGCCCGCCGCGGCTTTTCGGTGCTGCGCTTCAATTTCCGCGGGGTCGGCCGGTCGCAGGGGGTCTATGACGCCGGTCAGGGGGAGCTGTCGGATGCCGCCTCGGCGCTCGACTGGATGCAGCAGATCAACCACAACGCCGGCGCCTGCTGGGTCGCCGGCTTTGCCTTCGGCGCCTGGATCGGCATGCAGTTGCTGATGCGCCGGCCGGAGATCGAGGGGTTCGTGTCGGTGGCGCCGCCGGCCAACCAGTACGATTTCACCTTCCTGGCCCCCTGCCCGTCGTCGGGCCTGATCGTCCACGGCAGCAAGGACGAGCGCGTGCCGGAAGCCGCCGCCGCCAAGCTGGCGGCCAAGCTGCAGCAGCAGAAGAACATCACCATCGACTACACCGCCATCGAGGGCGCCAACCACAGCTTCACCGACCACCAGGAAGCGCTGGTGAAGGTGATCGACGCCTATCTGGCCAGGGCCATCGGCGCCTGATTGGCCCCTTCGAGTCGCGCTGACGGCGGCCCCTGATGGGGCCGCCGTTTTGCTTGCATCACAAGGAGCTTCAGGTCTTTCAGACCTGTTTCACCTTCGGTTCCCGGGGCCAGTAGCGCACCTGCTTGGCCGCCGCGACGAACTGCGCCACGTCGGCCGCCCCGTCCAGGCGCACGCAGCCGTCGTCCAGGTCGGCGAAGATGCCCGCCTTCTCCAGCAGCGCCTGCGCCGGCGGCAGCCAGCCGATGATCTTCATGTGGGCGAAGGCGTCGGTGACGAAATCGCGCGCCGTCGCCTCCCGCGCCAGCAGGTCGGCGCCCTGCGGCCCCGGCGCCACCACCACCGCATCGAATACGACGGAGGGGCCGCCGTCGATCTTCTCGTCGCCCTCGATCCAGCTCCGGTCGGAGGCCTCGACGCCGCCGATGTGGGGCACCACCACCTTCATCATGGCGCCTTCCGCTGTCAGGGCGCTGCGCAGGGCGCCGAGGACGGCGGCATCCACCCCGTCGGTCACCAGCACCCCCACCTTGCGGCCCTTCAGCGTCTTCATCTGCCGCTCCAGGATGGACAGCGCCGGCGACGGCGGCAGGTCCATGCGGGTCGGCATAGCGGCCGGCGCCTTTTCCGGCAGGTCGCGCAGGCGCAGGCGCTCCGCCACCGCCTTGGCCAGCCCCTCGTCGACGTTGCGCAGGTGGCTGACGACGCGGGCGCGGATGGCCGGCGTTTCCACCTTGCTCAGCTCGAAGGTGAAGGCATCGATGATGTGGCCCTGCTCCACCTTGGTCTGGCTGATGTAAAACTGCCGCGCCTGCGAGTAATGGTCGGCGAAGGTTTCCGACCGTTCGCGCAGCTTGCGCCCCTCCACCGGGGCCGGATAGGTGCGGAAGCCGCGCTCGTGGGTCTCGCGCGGGATGTCGCCGCTCCACGAGTTGGGCTCGTAGTTCACCCGGCCGCGTGGGTTGAACATGGCCATGTGGCCATCCTGCTGCAGGTTGTGCCACGGACACTTGGGCGCGTTGATGGGCAGGTGGGTGAAGTTGGGGCTGCCCAGGCGCTTCAGCTGGGTGTCGAGGTAGGAGAAGTTGCGCCCGTGCAGCAGCGGATCGTCGGAAAAGTCGATGCCGCGGACGATGTTCTGGGTGCAGAAGGCCACCTGCTCCGTCTCGGCGAAGAAGTTGTCCACCATGCGGTCGAGCACCAGCCGCCCCACCGGCTCCACCGGCACCTCTTCCTCGGGCACGATCTTGGTCGGGTCGAGCACGTCGTACCAGAAGGCTTCCGCCTGCTCCTCGGTGAACACCTGCAGGCCCAGTTCCCATTCCGGGTAGTCGCCGGCCTGGATGGCATCCCACAGGTCGCGGCGGTGGAAATCGGGGTCGGCGCCGTTGATCTTCAGCGCCTCGTTCCACACCACCGACTGCATGCCGAGCTTGGGCTTCCAGTGGAACTTGACGAAGTGGGAGACGCCCTCGGCATTGACCAGCCGGAAGGTATGGACGCCGAACCCTTCCATCATGCGGAAGCTGCGCGGGATGGTGCGGTCGGACATGATCCACAGCGCCATGTGGATGCTTTCCGGCGTCAGCGAGATGAAGTCCCAGAAGTTGTCATGGGCCGTCTGCGCCTGCGGGAAGCCGCGGTCGGGCTCGTCCTTGGCGGCGTGGACGACGTCGGGGAACTTGATGCCGTCCTGGATGAAGAAGACCGGGATGTTGTTGCCGACCAGATCCCAGTTGCCTTCCTTGGTGTAGAACTTCACCGCGAAGCCGCGCACGTCTCGCGCCAGGTCGGCCGAGCCCTTGTTGCCGGCGACGGTGGAAAAGCGCACAAACACCGGCGTGCGCTCCCCCTGCCGCTGGAACAGGTCGGCGCAGGTGAGATCGGCCAGCGACCGGTAGGGCTCGAAGAAGCCGTGGGCGCCGTAGCCGCGGGCGTGGACCACCCGCTCGGGGATACGCTCGTGGTCGAAGTGGAACAGCTTCTCGCGGAAGACGAAGTCTTCCATCAGCATGGGGCCGCGGCCGCCCACCTTCAGCGAGTTCTGGTCGTCGGCGATGGGCACGCCCTGGTTGGTGGTGAGCGCCGGCCCGCCGGTGCCCTCCGCCGTCTGGTGGGTCTCGCCGCCGCGCCCCGCCAGATGCTGCTGATCGCCATAGGTGCGCGGCTGGTAGCCGCCGTTGTCGCCGGTGGATGCCATCGCTGAAGCCCTTTTCAGAAAAGTTCTAAATCAGGGCGTCAACGACAGGAGCGGCGCGACGGTTCGGCGGCTCTTTCTTACTACGGTTGTACATCGAAAGTCGGGCCGGCCACCCGCCGGCCCGACGTTTCAGGCGATGACGGCGTTGGCGTCCAGGGCGTAGCCGGCGGCGCGCACGGTGCGGATGACGTCCTGCTCCGTCTCGCCGTTCAGCGCCTTGCGCAGGCGGCGGATGTGGACGTCGACGGTGCGCGGCTCGACATAGATGTCCGGCCCCCACACGGCGTTCAGCAGTTCCTCGCGCGAGAACACGCAGCCGGGATGCTCCATCAGGAACTGCAGCAGGCGGAACTCGGTCGGGCCCAGGTGGACGTAGCGGCCGGCGCGGGTGACGCGGTGGGCCGACAGGTCCATGGTGATGTCTTCGTAGGTGAGCACGCCCTTGCTCTGCGCCACCGGCTGCGAGCGCCGCAGCAGGGCACCGATGCGGGCCATCAGCTCGGGCATGGAGAACGGCTTGGTGATGTAGTCGTCGGCACCGGTGTTGAGGCCGCGCACCTTGTCGCTTTCCTCGCCGCGGGCGGTGACCATGATGATGGGCACGTCGCGGGTCGCCGGCTTGCGGCGCAGCTGGCGGCAGACCTCGATGCCCGACATCATCGGCAGCATCCAGTCGAGCAGGATGAGGTTGGGCGTGTTCTCGGCGGCGACCGTCAGCGCTTCCTCGCCGTCGGTGGCCTCGACGACGCGATAGCCTTCCTTCTCCAGGTTGTAGCGGAGCATGGTGACGAGGGCGATTTCGTCCTCGACGATCATGACAAGCGGCTTCATCTCTGCGTCTACTCCGTCGCGTCCTTGGCCCTGGCCGGTGCGTCCTGCGCCGGCAGGCTGTAGTCCTGGTCGGCCCCCTTGGGCCGCTGGCCGCGCAGGGGCGTGCCCTGGACCAGGAAATGGATGGTTTCCGCAATGTTGGTGGCGTGGTCGCCGATGCGCTCGATGTTCTTGGCGATGAACATGAGGTGCGTGCAGGCGGTGATGTTGCGCGCATCCTCCATCATGTCGGTGACCAGTTCGCGGAACAGGCTGGTGTGCAGCTCGTCCACTTCCTCGTCCCGCTGCCAGACGTCGATGGCCTTGCGCACGTCGCGTTCGACATAGGCGTCGAGCACGTCGTTGATCAGTTCCTGCACGATGCGCCCCATGCTGGGCACCGCCGCCACCGGCCGCACCAGCGGCAGCTGGTTGAGCACCAGCACCCGCTTGGCGACGTTGGCGGCATAGTCGCCGATGCGCTCGACGTCGGCGGCGATCTTGAGGGCGCCGACGGCGTTGCGCAGGTCGTCGGCCACCGGCTGGCGCAGGGCGATGAGGCGCACGACGCAGGCGTGCACCTCCTGCTCCATCTCGTCGACCTTGGCGTCGGCGGTGACGACGCGGGCGGCGAGGTCGCTGTCGCGCCGCGACAGGGCCTGCAGGGCCGAGGCAAGCTGCGCCTCGGCCAGGCCGCCCATGCGGACGATCATGTCGCCCAGGTCGCGCAGCTCCTCGCCGAAGGCGCTGACCGTGTGCTCTGAAGGACGCTGTTCCACGGTGCCTCTCCTGCTTCGACCGCTGCTGCGGCGGGGCGGGGGTTACCGGCTCAGCCGAAGCGGCCGGTGATGTAGCCCTGCGTCAGGCGGTGCTGCGGGTTGGTGAAGATCTGTTCGGTGTCGCCGCACTCCACCAGGTTGCCCAGGTGGAAGAAGGCGGTGCGCTGCGAGACGCGGGCCGCCTGCTGCATGGAGTGGGTGACGATGACGATGGTGTAGTTCTGCCGCAGCTCGTCGATCAGTTCCTCGATCTTGGCCGTGGCGATGGGGTCCAGCGCCGAGCACGGCTCGTCCATCAGGATCACTTCCGGGCTGACGGCGATGGCGCGGGCGATGCACAGGCGCTGCTGCTGGCCGCCCGACAGGCCGGTGCCGGGCTGGTCCAGGCGGTCCTTCACCTCGGCCAGCAGACCGGCCCGTTCCAGGCTGGTCATGACGATCTCTTCCAGCTCGTCCTTGTGGCGGGCGATGCCGTGGATGCGCGGGCCGTAGGCGATGTTCTCGAAGATGGACTTCGGGAACGGGTTCGGCTTCTGGAACACCATGCCGACGCGGGCGCGCAGCTGCACCACGTCCACCCGGCGGTCGTAGATGTCGTCGCCGTCGAGCGTGATGGTGCCGGTGACGCGGGCGCTGTCGATGGTGTCGTTCATGCGGTTCAGGCAGCGCAGGAACGTCGACTTGCCGCAGCCCGACGGACCGATGAAGGCGGTCACCTCGTTCTGCTTGATGTCCAGGGCGACGTCCTTGATGGCGTGCTTGTCGCCGTAATAGACGTTGGCCTTGCGGGCGGAGACCTTGGCCTTCTCGCCCGGACCGACGAGCGGCGACCCGGCGGTGCCCTGCGGCGCGGCGGCGGCGGCGTCGGTCTGGACCTGGGCGGCGGTGGCTTGGCTGTTCATGGCGGGTCCTACCAGCGGCGTTCGAACTTCTTGCGGAGAAGGACGGCAGCCGCGTTCATCACCACCAGGAAGGCGAGAAGAACCATGATGGCCGCCGAGGTGCGGGCAACGAAGGCACGTTCCGGGCTGTCGGCCCACAGGAAGATCTGCACCGGCAGAACGGTCGCCGGGTCCATGGGGCCGCCGGGAATGTCGACCACGAAAGCCACCATGCCGATCATCAGCAGCGGCGCCGTCTCGCCCAGGGCCTGGGCCATGCCGATGATGGTGCCGGTGAGCATGCCGGGCATGGCCAGCGGCAGCACGTGGTGGGTGATCATCTGCAGCTTGGAGGCCCCGACCCCCAGCGCCGCCTCGCGGATGGAGGGCGGCACCGACTTCAGCGCCGCGCGGCTGGCGATGATGATGGTCGGCAGGGTCATGAGCGTCAGCACCAGGCCGCCCACCAGCGGCGCCGATCGCGGCAGGCCGAACAGCTGCAGGAACACCGCCAGGCCGAGCAGACCGAACACGATGGACGGCACCGCGGCGAGGTTGTTGATGTTCACCTCGATCAGGTCGGTCCACTTGTTCTTGGGCGCGAATTCCTCAAGGTACACCGCCGCCGCCACGCCGATGGGGAAGGACAGCGCCAGCGTCACCATCAGGGTGTAGAAGCTGCCGACCACCGCGCCCCAAATGCCGGCCAGTTCCGGCTGGCGGGAGTCGCCGTTGGTGAACAGGATGGTGTTGAATTCCGAGTCGACCAGGCCGCGGTCCTGCAGGGCCTGGAACCACGCCACCTGCCGGTCGTTGACGCGGCGCTGGCTTTCCGGCAGCGCGATGTCGATCTGGCCCTTGTAGAGCAGGTCGAAGTCCGACGACACCGGCGCCTCGACGATCACCTCGCGGCCGACCAGTTCCGGGTTCTCGCGGATCATGGCCTGCAGGGCGAAGGTGGCGCCGTCCGACAGGATGGCATAGAGCTGGCGCTTCTCCGCCCGGCCTTCCACGTCGGGGAACTGGGCGTCCAGGGCGGCGCGCAGCGGCGTGGCGAAGTTGGCGAAGGCGATGCTTTCCGGCGTCACCTCGCCCTGGGCATTGGCGACCAGCTCGCGCTCCACCGTCACCGGCAGTTCCAGCACGGTGGTGGTGAAGGCGGGGTAGCCCTTGGCGATGATGGTCGCGAACAGCGTCGCAAGCATGCTGAGCGCGATCAGGATGGCGATGATGCCATAGGCGCGGAAGCGCTTCTCCGCGCGGTAACGGGCGGCGAGCCCGGCGTTGACGACGTCGGTGATGTTGCGGCTCACGGTCGGTCCCTCGGCAGCCACGGTGGCGGCTGGATCATAGGCTTTAGGAGAACGGGGTGCCATGCTCCAGGCTCCTTACTCGTACTGCTCGCGGTACTTGCGCACCACATGGAGGGCGATGACGTTCAGCACCAGCGTCACCACGA
Organism: Caenispirillum bisanense; assembly: GCF_039523075.1. NCBI lineage: Bacteria > Pseudomonadati > Pseudomonadota > Alphaproteobacteria > Rhodospirillales > Novispirillaceae > Caenispirillum > Caenispirillum bisanense. The sequence continues at coordinate 31,224 of NZ_BAAAEP010000012.1, read as the reverse complement.
ACAGCACCAGGCCAAGGGCGAAGGCCGCCAGGGTCTTCGGGCTGTCGAACTCCTGGTCGCCGACCAGCAGGGTGACGATCTGCACGGTGACGGTGGTGACCGCCTCGAAGGGATTGGCCGTCAGGTTGGCGGACAGGCCGGCCGCCATGACCACGATCATGGTCTCGCCGATGGCGCGCGACACGGCGAGCAGGATGCCGCCCACCACGCCCGGCAGCGCCGCCGGCAGGATGACCCGCTTGATGGTCTCGCTCTTGGTGGCGCCGAGGCCGTAGGAGCCTTCGCGCATGGCATTGGGCACGGCGGTGATCACGTCGTCCGACAGCGAGCTGACGAAGGGGATGATCATGATGCCCATGACGATGCCGGCCGCCAGGGCGCTTTCCGAGCTGATGGACAGGCCGAACAGGCCGCCGGTGTCGCGGAAGAACGGCGCCACGGTCAGGGCGGCGAAGAAGCCGTAGACCACGGTCGGGATGCCGGCCAGGATTTCCAGCACCGGCTTGATCACCGAGCGCACCTTGCGGGGGGCGTATTCGGCCATGTAGATGGCCGACAGCAGGCCGATGGGCACCGCCACCGACATGGCGATGAACGAGATCAGCAGCGTGCCGGCGAACAGCGGGATGGCGCCGAAGCCGCCCGACGAGCCCACCTGGTCGGCGCGGATGGAGATCTGCGGGCTCCAGTGGGTGCCGAACAGGAACTCCACCGGCGACACGCGGGCGAAGAAGCGGACGCTTTCGAACAGCAGCGACAGGATGATGCCGATGGTGGTGAAGACGGCGATGGTCGAGCAGACGATCATGAAGACCTTCACCGCCAGCTCGACGTCGTTGCGGGCCCGCAGGTCGGGCGACACCCGCTTCCAGCCCCAGCCGGCCCCGGCCACCGCCAGCGACAGCGCCACGGTGGTGAGCAGCCACGACCCGGTGGAGCGGATGCCGGCGTAGTATTCCGCCGCCTGGCGCACCAGCGGATCGCTGCTGCCGGCGATGTTGCCGGTGGCGGTGTTGCGGATGTCGGTGAGCAGAAGGCCGATGCGCGCCTCCGACAGCGGCTGCCCGTCGGCGCCGACGAAGGCCTGCGGCGGCAGGCTGGCGAGGGTCAGCTGCGTCGCGATGGTGGGCTCGAACAGCATCCACAGGCCAAGCAGCACGAACGACGGCACGCCGCACCACAGGGCGACGTACATGCCGTGATAGCTCGGCAGGGAGTGAAGCTTGCGCGTCTCGCCGCCGACGACGGCAACGGCACGTCCGCGTCCCATGCGGAAGCCGACCACGGTCAGCACCAGCAGGACGACGATGAGGGTGAACGCTTGCATGGCCTCTCGCTACACCGGTGTAGGGGTAAGATCGGGTGCCGGTAATGCGGCTCGGCGACGAGTATGGATCAATGAACGACTTGTCGAGTCATTACTGCCGGGGCGGCAGGCGGCCGGCGGACCGCCGGAACATGGCAACGGTGGCCGGCCAGATCGGCCGGCCACCGCGTCCATTCCGTCGCGGATCAGTGCGACGCCTTCAGCTGCTCCAGGCTGACGGCCTGCAGGCCCTCGGCGGAGGCGCGGAACTGCTCGCGCTCGGCCTGCGGCATGGCGATCAGGCCCTTGTCGGCGAGGTAGCCGTCGGCGCTCCAGGCGCGCTCGCTGGTGTACTCGGCGATGAATTCCTTCATGCCGGGGATGGTGCCGACGTGGGCGCCCTTGGCGTAGACGAACAGCGGACGCGACACCGGGTAGGCGCCGTTGGCGATGTTGTCGTAGGTCGGCTCCTGGCCGTCCACCTTGTGGCCCTTGATCTGGCCGGCGTTCTGGTCAAGGAACGAGTAGCCGAAGATGCCGAAGGCCTTGGGGTTGGACTCGAGCTTCTGGACGATCAGGTTGTCGTTCTCGCCGGCTTCGATGTAGGCGCCGTCTTCACGCACCTGCTGGCACACGGCCTTCTTGTCGTCCTTGCCGACTTCGACGCCGGTGGCCTTCAGGGCGGCTTCGCAGCCAACGTCCATCACCATCTCGACGAAGGCGTCGCGGGTGCCGGAGGTCGGCGGCGGGCCCAGGACTTCGATCTTCTCGGCCGGCAGGGCCGGGTTGATCTGGTTCCAGGTGGTGTAGGGGTTGGCGACGATCTTGCCGTCGACCGGCACCTGCTTGGCCAGCGCCAGGAAGATGTCCTTGCGGGTCAGGTCGGCATCGGGGCCGGACTTGGAGTTGGCGATGACGATGCCGTCATAGCCGACCTTCATCTCGACCACGTCGTTGACGCCGTTAGCCTGGCACTGCTCCAGCTCCGACGCCTTCATGCGGCGCGAGGCGTTGGTGAAGTCCGGGTGCTCGGTGCCGACGCCGGCGCAGAACAGCTTGAAGCCGCCGCCGGTACCGGTGGACTCGACGATCGGGGTCTTGTTGCCGGTGGCCTTGCCGAAGTTCTCGGCAACCGTCGTGGTGAACGGATAGACGGTGGACGAGCCGACGATGCGGATCTGGTCGCGGGCTTCCGCGGCGCCGGCGACGGCGACGGTGGCAACGGCGGCCAGGGCGAGGGTCTTCTTGAGCACAGGGACCTCCAATTGGTCAGTCGAGCATAGGGGGCTCTAATGAAGCCGGGCCGTGGGATGCGGCCTGGCGGCCACCGATCCTCGGCGTGGGGCAGACTGTAGTCAGGATTGGAGTCGCCTTTGTGACAGAACTTTTAAACTTATGTGACAACGCCCATCGTTTTAAAAATGCCAACAAGACCAACGGGTTAGACAACAGCCGCCGGTTGTCTGGGGGCCGCCGGCCGGGCCGCCGCGCCGCCACCGCCGGCTCCGGCGGGGATCGCTGTCACAATCGGGTGAGGCCGGAGGAAAAGGCAGGCCGTTGAGTCGCCGCCGGTCGGGCAATCGGACCGGCCCCGGCCGCCCGCCAGGCCGCGGCGGACGCGACGTTCCGGCCTCGGCGCGCCGCCTCTCCTGCCCCTCCGGGCGGGCGGACCCTGCACTTTCGGTCCATAACGGCATTTGCCTTCGGGGATTCATGCTGTAGCCTAAGGGCGCCCGCACCAGGGGGTTCGGGCAGGCACGACCACAACCAGGCGGCCGGCGAATGCCCAACGACAAGAAATCCAAGCGCCCCATCGAAATCGTCATCGCAGAGAAGAACCCGCTTCTGCAGAGCAGCCTCATCAAGCTGTTCGCCGGGGACGAGCGGTTCACTCTGCTTCACATGTGCCCGGACGGCGAGCGCTTCCTCGCCGCCTGCGACCGCATGAAGTTCGACGTCGGCATCATCGGGTGGGAAATGCCCTACCTTGACGGCCGCGGCGTGCTGGAAGCGCTGTCGACCCGGCAGGACAGCCCGCGCGTCATCGTCTACACCGGCTCCGGCAATCCCGATATTCCGCGCCAGGCCATGGCCTTGCGGGCGGCCGGGTTCTGCTCCAAGTCCGATCCGCCGGCGCAGCTGCTGGAAACGGTGGCCGCCGTTGCCGACGGGCGCATGATGTTCCCCTTCGTCGATGTCAGCCAGTTGGGCGCCGATCCGCTTGCCGGCCTGACCCGGCGCGAGCGCGAACTGCTGGCCTCGCTGGCCAGCGGCTTCACCAACCAGCAGATCGCCGAGAAGCTCGACATCTCGCTCAACACGGTGAAGTTCCACCTGAAGAACCTCTACGACAAGCTGGGCGTCAGCAACCGCGCCCAGGCGGTCGCCTTCTTCCTGAAGGGCCGCGAGCGCACCTGACCGGGCGCCCCGCCGCCTGTCGCCGCGCGTGCGGCGGGCGGGTGTTTCGTGTTGCATTCGGCGGGGCGGAGGTCTATGTCCCGCCGCATCGCCTCCCGCCCGCGCGGACCACTCCGCCGGGTGGCGGGCTCCCACCCGGTGCCGGGGCGCACGACGCTCCGGCGGGGAAGGAAGGACGATGGATCAAGGGCCGTCCGCTGCCGTGGAGTGCGAGCCGTCGCCGCTGGCCTTCACCTACGCCCTGCGCGCCGCCACCGAGGCGGCGGCGCTGGCCTGCCATGCCGGCCTGCGCCGGGGTGACCGCGTGGCCGCCGCCCGCGCCGCCGCCAAGGCCATGCGCGCCGCCCTGACCGGCCTTGGCCTCAACGGCGAGGTGGTGGCCGGCGAAAGCGCCGACGCCCCCGGCGCCCGGCTGCCGCCCGGCCTGCGCCTGGGCAATGCCGACTCGGCCGATGCCGTGGACATCGCCGTCGATCCGGCGGAAGGCACCACCTACATGACCGACAGCGGCGTCAACAATGCCCTGTCGGTGCTGGTGGTGGCCCCGCGCGGCACCCTGTTCCGCCCCGGCCCCGCCTTCTACATGGAGAAGTTCGCCGCCCCGCCGGCCGCCCGCGGCCGCATCGACCCGGCGGCGCCGGTGGCGGAGAAGCTGCGGGTGCTGGCCGACTGCCTGGACAAGCCGGTCGCCGCCCTGACCATCTACGTGCTGGAAAAGCCGCGCCACCGGGCGCTGGTGGATGCCATCCAGCGCACCGGCGCCCGCGTCGCCCTGCACGCCGCCGGCGACGTCGCCGGCGCCCTGATGGCGGCCATCCCCGACTCCGGCGTCGACGCCATGATGGGCACCGGCGGCACGCCCGAAGGGGTGCTGGCCGCCTGCGCCGTGCGGGCGCTGGGCGGCGAGTTCCTCGGCCGCATCAACCCCCAGCTCAACACCGAACGCATGGCCGTCCAGGCCGCCGGCATGGACACCGCCCGCTGGCTCGGCACCGCCGACCTGGTGGGCAGCGACGACATCCACTTCTGCGCCACCGGCATCGCCGACGGCCTGCTGCTGGACGGCGTCACCGCCACCGCCGAGGGGATGCGCACCCAGAGCCTGCTCATCGCCGGCGGCGGCCCCGGCCGGCAGGTGGTCACCTCGTGGCGGCGGGCATGACCATGCCGCTGACCTCCGCCTCCCGCGCCGCCGCTCCGGCGGCCTCGCCGGTGACCCTGAAGCGGATCGCCGACCGGCCGATCATCCTCGGCATCGTCGGCGACAGCGCCGCCGGCAAGAGCACCTTCGCCGCCGGCGTGGCGCAGATCCTGGGCGAGCACCGCGTCACCCTCATCGCCCTCGACGACTACCACAAGCACGCCCGGGCGGAGCGCAAGCGCCTCGGCCTGTCGGCGCTCGACCCGCGCGCCAACCACATGGACATCATGGAGCAGCACATCCGGCTGCTGCGCGAGGGCCAGCCCATCCTCAAGCCGGTCTACGACCATTCCGACGGCACCCTGCGGCCGCCGGTCTACGTGCAGCCGCGCGACTACGTGATCGTCGAGGGGCTGCACGGCTACACCACGCGGGCCATGCGCGACTGTTACGACGTCAAGGTCTATCTGGAGCCGGAGGAAGACCTGCGGGTCTACTGGAAGATCACCCGCGACACCCACCAGCGCGGCTACCAGGAATCGGAAGTGCGCGAGTCGCTGCTCACCCGCGGCGAGCTGAGCGAGCAGTTCATCCGCCCGCAGCGCACCTTCGCCGACATGGTGGTGCAGTTCGTCCGCCCCGCCGGCCGGCGCGAGGAAGTGGGGCCGAACCTGGTGGTGCGCCACACCCTGCGCCCCACCCTGCCCCACCCCGACCTGTCGCCCATCCTGGAAGGCTCCAAGGACAAGGTCTCGCTGACGCTCGCCCGCGACATCGACGGCAAGCCGGTGGACGTGCTTGAAATCGCCGCCGATCTCGACGACAAGCGGGCCAAGGCCATCGAAGACCTGTTGTGGAACCTGATCCCGGAGACCGGCCACCTCCGGGCCGACCTGGGCCAGTTCATGGACGACCGCGAACACCGCGCCAAGATGAGCCATCCGCTCGCCCTGTCGCAGCTGCTCACCACCTATCATCTGGTGAAGGCCGCCATGGGCCATTACGCGATCTGACGATCCGCGCTATAGAAGCCCCCACCGCACGAACCCAGCGCCGCCAACGGAACAGCACCACGGATACCCAGCCAATGACCGAACCCGTCACCGCCACCGCCCCCGTCGACACCCGGAAGATGGCCAACGCCATCCGGTTCCTGGCCATCGACGCCGTGCAGAAGGCCAACAGCGGCCACCCCGGCATGCCCATGGGCATGGCCGATGTCGCCACCGTGCTGTTCACCCGCTTCGCCACGGTCGACCCCACCAGCCCGCGCTGGCCGGACCGTGACCGCTTCGTGCTGTCGGCCGGCCATGGCTCCATGCTGCTCTACAGCCTGTCCTACCTGCTCGGCTATGCCGACACCGACATCGAGCAGCTGCAGAACTTCCGCCAGCTGGGCGCCAAGACCGCCGGCCACCCGGAATACGGCCACGTCGACTTCGCGGAAACCACCACCGGCCCGCTCGGCCAGGGCATCGCCAATGCCGTCGGCCTGGCGCTGGGCGAGCGCATGATGGCGGCCCGCTTCGGCAACGACGTGGTCGACCACTACACCTGGTGCATCGCCGGCGACGGCTGCCTGATGGAAGGCATCAGCCAGGAAGTGATCTCCTTCGCCGGCCACCAGAAGCTCGGCAAGCTGGTGGTGCTGTGGGACGACAACCGCATCTGCATCGACGGCGACACCTCCAAGGCCACCAGCGACGACCAGCTGAAGCGCTTTGAGGCCAGCCAGTGGCACGTGCAGGCGGTCGACGGCCATGATGCCGAAGCCGTCGCCGCCGCCATCACCAAGGCCAAGGCCGACCCGCGCCCCAGCCTGATCGCCTGCCGCACCGTCATCGGCTACGGCTCGCCGTCGCTGGCCGGGTCGGAGAAGACTCACGGCGCGCCCCTGGGCGAGGCCGAGATCGCCAAGACCCGCGAGGCCCTCGGCTGGCCGCATGCGCCGTTCGAGGTGCCGGACGAGGTTCTGTCCGCCTGGCGCGCCGCCGGCGCCCGCGGCACCGAAGCCCGCCGCGCCTGGGAAGCCAAGATGCAGGCCGAGCCCGCCGACAAGCGCGAGGCCTTCTTCGACTTCGTCGCCGGCAAGCTGCCGCTGGGCTGGGAACGGGCGCTCGACGACTTCAAGAAGAAGTGCGCCGAGGAACAGCCGAAGGTCGCCACCCGCAAGGCCAGCCAGCAGTGCCTGGAGCACATCGTGCCGGCCCTGCCGCAGATCGTCGGCGGCTCCGCCGACCTCACCCACTCCAACCTCACCATCACAAAGCAGATGAGTGCGGTGGAGCCGGGCCACGCGGCCGGCAACTACATCCACTGGGGCGTGCGCGAACACGGCATGGCCGCCATGATGAACGGCCTCGCCCTGCACGGCGGCTTCATCCCCTACGGCGGCACCTTCCTGGTGTTCACCGATTACCTGCGCCCGGCCCTGCGCATGTCGGCGATCATGAACCAGCGGGTGATCTACGTCGGCACCCATGACTCCATCGGCCTCGGCGAGGACGGCCCGACCCACCAGCCGGTGGAGCACCTGGCGTCCTTGCGCGCCATGCCGAACGTGCTGGTGCTGCGCCCCTGCGACCCCATCGAAACCGCCGAGTGCTGGCAGATCGCCCTGCATACCGACGATGCGCCGAGCGTGCTCGCCCTGTCGCGCCAGAACCTGCCGACGGTGCGCCAGTACACCGCCGAGAACCTGTCGGCCCGCGGCGCCTATGTGCTGTCGGAGCCGGAGGACGGCAAGCGTGACGTCACCCTCATCGCCACCGGCTCGGAAGTGCAGCTGGCGCTGACCGCCCAGGTGATGCTCGCCAACGTCGGCGTGAAGGCCGCCGTTGTTTCCATGCCGTGCTGGGAACTGTTCGACGAACAGCCGACCGACTATCGCATCGCGGTGCTGGGCAAGGGCGTTCTGCGCGTCGCGGTGGAAGCCGGCGCGGCCTTCGGCTGGGAGAAGTACGTCGGCCTGGAAGGTGCCGTCATCGGCATGCGCCAGTTCGGTGCCAGCGGCCCGGCGGAAGAACTGTACGAATTCTTCGGCATCACCGCCCAGGCGGTGGCCGATGCCGTCCTCGCCCGTCTCGGGCGCTGAAGCCACATCACGACAACGGCCCAAGTCTCATCGGGGAGTAACAACCATGGCTCTGATTTCGCTGCGTCAGCTGCTCGATCACGCCGCCGAGCACAGCTACGGCATGCCGGCGTTCAACGTGAACAACATGGAGCAGGTGCTGGCGATCATGAAGGCCGCCAAGAAGTGCGACGCGCCGGTCATCCTGCAGGCCAGCCGCGGCGCCCGGTCCTACGCCGGCGACATCATGATCAAGCACATGATCATGGCGGTGGCCGAAATGTACCCGGACATTCCGGTGTGCATGCACCAGGACCACGGCAACAGCCCGGCGACCTGCCTGTCGGCCATCACCGCCAACTTCACCTCGGTCATGATGGACGGCTCGCTGGAGGAGGACGCCAAGTCCCCCGCCTCCTACGACTACAATGTGGAGGTCACCCGCAAGGTGACCGAGATGGCCCACATGGTCGGCGTGTCGGTGGAAGGTGAGCTGGGCGTGCTCGGCTCGCTGGAAACCGGCATGGGCGAGAAGGAAGACGGCCACGGCTTCGAAGGCAAGCTCGACAAGGAAATGCTGGTCACCGACCCCGACCAGGCCGCCGACTTCGTCGCCCGCACCAAGGTCGACGCCCTGGCCGTCGCCATCGGCACCAGCCACGGCGCCTACAAGTTCTCGCGCAAGCCGACCGGCGACATCCTGGCCATGGACACCATCAAGAAGATCCATGCCAAGCTGCCGGACACCCACCTGGTGATGCACGGCTCGTCCTCGGTGCCGCAGGACCTGCAGGACATCATCAACCAGTACGGCGGCGCCATGCCGCAGACCTACGGCGTGCCGGTCGAGGAAATCGTCGAAGGCATCAAGCACGGCGTCCGCAAGATCAACATCGACACCGACTGCCGCATGGCCATCACCGGCCAGATCCGCAAGGTCTTCGCCGAGGCCCCGGCCGAGTTCGACCCGCGCAAGTACCTGAAGCCGGCCCAGGAAGCCATGCAGAAGGTGTGCGAGCAGCGCTACGAACAGTTCGGCGCCACCGGCATGGCCAGCAAGATCAAGGCGATCCCGCTGTCCGAAATGGCCAAGCGCTACGCCAAGGGCGACCTCGACCCCAAGGTCGTCGCCGCCGCCGTCGCTGCGCAGTAACTTAGCAAGTATCCACCGCCCCCGGGGTTTTTGCTCCGGGGGCGGGACTGTTTTGGTGAACCACCAAGACACCAAGACACCAAGGGAGCGCCCAGGCCCGGCGGCCGCGGCCCCGCCCGCCCCCCGCCGGTAAGGCGGTGGCGGACGCCGCAAGCGCCGACGCTCTTGGTGTCTTGGTGTCTTTGTGGTTCAAAACGGCACCCGACCCTTTTCCCAAGAGCCAGAGCCATGACCGTCAAGATCGCCCCCAGCATCCTGTCCGCCGATTTCGCCAAGCTGGGCGAGGAAGTCCGCGCCATCGACGCCGCCGGCTGCGACTGGGTGCATGTGGACGTCATGGACGGCCACTTCGTGCCCAACATCACCATCGGCCCCGGCGTCGTGAAGGCCATCCGGCCGCACACCGCCAAGACCTTCGACGTCCACCTGATGATCGAGCCGGTGGACCCCTACATTCCCGAGTTCGCCGCCGCCGGGTCGGACATCATCACCGTCCACGCCGAAGCCGGCGCCCACCTGCACCGCTCGCTGCAGCTGATCCGGTCGCTCGGCAAGAAGGCCGGCGTGTCGCTCAACCCGTCGACGCCGGAAAGCGTGCTGGAATACGTGCTCGACGACCTCGACCTGGTGCTGGTCATGAGCGTCAACCCCGGCTTCGGCGGCCAGGCCTTCATCGAGAGCCAGGTGGAGAAGATCCGCCGCATCAAGGCCCTGATCGGCACCCGCCCGATCGAGCTGGAAGTGGACGGCGGCGTCAACCCGGAAACGGCGAAGCGCTGCATCGCCGCCGGCGCCACGGCCCTGGTCGCCGGCTCCGCCGTCTTCAAGGGCGGCCCGGACGCCTACGCCGCCAACATCGCGGCGCTGCGGGGCTGAGGCGCCGCGGCAGTTTTTGAACCACCAAGACACAAAGACACCAAGAAGGATGCGAGGGAGGGGAGGCCCTCCCTCGCTCCCTCCAATTGCTTTTCTCGTCGGTGCGGTGCGCTGTGGCCGCCGGCTTGAAGACGAAAAACTAATGGAGGGTGCGCGAGGGAGGCCCCCGCCTCCCTCGCATCCTTGGTGTCTTGGTGTCTTGGTGTCTTGGTGTCTTGGTGGTGAAAACCCGCCGCCGTCACGCCGGCGCCGGAGCCTGCACCGTTTCCGCCTCGACCGCCGTGCCGGGTTCGTAGAACTGGTGGTTCTTCTTGCCCTGGGCCTTGGCGGCGTACATGGCGGTGTCGGCGTTGCGCAGCAGTTCCTCGCAGTCGGCGGCGTCGGCGGGGAACAGGGCGATGCCGATGGAGGCCGACACCCGGCCCTCGCGGCCGCCGAGGTCGAAGGGCACTTCCAGGGTGCGGATGATGCGCTGGGCGACGATGGCGGCGCCGGCGCGGCCTTCCACGTTGTCCATGATCACCGTGAACTCGTCGCCGCCCAGGCGGGCCACCGTGTCGCTTTCGCGCACGCAGTTGCGCAGGCGGTCGGCGGCGCCCTTCAGAAGCTCGTCGCCCGCCTCGTGGCCGAGGGTGTCGTTGACCGCCTTGAAGCCGTCCAGGTCGATGAACATGAGGCCGACGGTCGCCCCGCTGCGCCGCGCCGCCGCCACGCCGTGCTCCAGCCGGTCGAGGAACAGCGCCCGGTTGGGCAGGCCGGTGAGGGCGTCGTAGTTGGCCTGGTAGCGGATGCGTTCCTCGTCGCGCTTGCGCTGGGTGATGTCGTTGACCACCACCACGAACTGATGCATGCCGGCGCCGTCTTCCTCCGGCACCGCCGAGGCGGCGATGCGGGAGGCGTATTCGTCGCCGCCCGGCCGGCACGACCACTGCTCGCCGACCCAGTGGCCGGTGGCGTGCAGCCCGGCGAGCATGGTCGCCATGTCGAACTCGCCGCAGCCGAACACCGCGCCGACGGAACAGCCGATCACCTCCCGCACCGGATGGCCGGTGATGGTGGCGAAGGCCGGGTTGGCGGTGGTGACGGTGCCGTCGGCGGAACAGACGGCGATGCCCTCGGCGGTGGTCTCGAACACCGTGGCGGCGACGCGCAGGCGGTCCTCGGCCTTCTTGCGCTCGCTGATGTCGCGGAACAGCACCACGGCGCCGGAGCGGATGCCGTTGTCCTCGATGGGGGCGGAGGCGTATTCGGCCTCGAAGCTGGAGCCGTCGCGGCGCAGCAGGGTCAGTTCGGTGCGGTCGTGGAACATGCCGCGGCGCAGGGCCGCCCGCACCGGCACCGCCCGACCGATGCGGCGGGTGTCGCCGTAACGGAAGACGTTGGCGGCATCCTTGCCGACCAGGGCCGCCCGACCCCAGCCCAGCATCTCCGCCGCCGCCGGGTTGGCGACGGTGATCATGCCGGTGTTGTCGAGCGCCACGATGCCATCGCCGGCGCTTTCCAGGATGGACTCGCTCTGCCGCGACAGCGCCCGCAGTTCCTCGGTGCGCTCGCGGACATGGGCTTCCAGCTGTTCGTTGTAGCGCTTGAGCGCCGCTTCGGCACGCTTGCGCTCGGTGATGTCGCGGATGACGCCGGTGTAGAGGCGGGAGCGGCCGATGCGCATTTCCGCCAGCGACAGCTCGATGGGGAACACCGTGCCGTCCTTGCGCATGCCCTCCAGCTCGCGCGAGCGGGCGAAGGCCTTGGACTGGCCGCCGCCGTGGTAGGCCGCCAGATGGCCGTCGTGATAGGCGGCATAGCGGGTCGGCATCAACACTGACAGGTTGCGGCCCACCAGTTCGTTGCGCTTCCAGCCGAACAGCCGCTCGGCGGCCGGGTTGACCGACTGGATGAGGCCGCGTTCGTCGGCGGTGACGATGCCTTCCGCCACCGTGTCCAGCACGCCCTGCAGCCTTGCCTCGCGCTCGCGCAGGGCCTCGGCGGAGCGCATGCGGTCGGAGATGTCGCGGCCTTCGATCATGTAGCCGCGGGCGCCGAAGGGGATGACGCGCACCTCCACGTCATGCACGGCGCCGTCCAGGCCGACCATCTTCAGCGGCAGCACGCCCGGCTCGCCGGCCAGGGTATCGAGGCCGAGGTCGATGATGTCGCGATAGTCGGCGTGTACCAGCTCGGCGAAGCGGTGGCTGAGCAGGTCGTCGGCGCAGCTGCCGCCCAGCAGGGTGCGGGCGGCCGCATTGGCCACCACCAGCCGGTCGTCCTGCACCACCACGATGAGGTTGAGCGACATCTCCACCAGATTGCGGTAGCGGTGCTCGCTCTCCAGCAGGTTGGCGACGGACCGCACCCGTTCGGTGACGTCGCGGGCGTGGATGAGCACCGCCTCGCCGTCCTCGTCGCCGGACAGGATCGACGGCGGGCTGGGGGCGACGCGGCTGGCCTTCAGTTCCACCTCGACCACCGTGCCGTCGAGGGTCGACAGCAGCAGCGGCATGGCGCCGCCGTCGTCGGCCAGCACGCCGAGGCCCATGTCGACGATGTCGCGGTAATCGCCGTGCACCAGATCGCGGAACGGCCGCCCGATCAGCAGCGACCGATCCGGGGTGGTGCCGGCCATCAGCCGGTGGCCCGCCGTGTTGATCCACACGATGCGGCCTTCGCGGCAGACGCAGACGAGGTCGTCCACCAGTTCAGCGAACTGGCGGCTCCATTCCCCGATGAGCGACGACGATCCCATTCCGCGCTCTTAAACCCCCAGGCCGCGGACGAACAGGCGGCCCGCCGCTCCCAGCACGCGCGGCCGGCCGGTTGGCATGATGAGGCTTCCGCCATCGCCGCACAACTGCCGAATGGACGGGTTATGACCTATGCGATAGGCGCTGGCGCTTAGGGTTCAGACCTGGGGGCGAGCCTTCCACCCTGCGGCGGCGCCACCCCTTCAGCAGCGGCCGGGCCGCCAGCAGCGCGGCGAGCACGACGCCATGCAGAATCGGCTGCGCATAGTCGGCCTTCACCATCAGCGCATGATGGGCCACCGCCAGCACGGCGGCGGGGTAGACCAGCCGGTGCAGGGCCTGCCAACGGGCGCCGCCCAGCCGCCGCACCATGGCCTTGGGCGAGGTCGCCGCCAGGGCCGCCAGCACCACGAAGGCGGCCATGCCGACGGTGATGTAGGTGCGCTTGACCACATCGGCCCAGATGCGGCCGAGGTCGAAGCCCTGGTCGAGCCCGGCATAAAGCAGCAGGTGCAGGGCGGCATAGAAGAAGGCGAACAGCCCGAGCATCCGCCGCAGCCGCGCCAGCCAGCCGAGGCCGGTGAGCAGCCGCAGGGGCGTCACCGCCAGGGCCACCAGCAGCATCCGCAACGCCCAGTCGCCGCTGAAGCGCACCATGGCCTCCACCGGGTTGGCGCCCAGGCTGCCCCACAGGCCGAGCCCGCCCAGGCGCAGCAGCAGTTCCGCCAGCGGCAGCAGGGCGGCGGCGAACACCAGCGGCTTCAGCAGCGGCGAGCGGCCGAGGGCATCGCGCCGGGCGGGGGTCAGAACCACTTGGCGAGGTCCATGCCGGCGTAGAGCGGCGCCACGTCGTCGTAGCCGTTGAACAGCAGCGTGTCGCGGCGGCGGGTGAAGGCGGTGAACACCGATCCGCCCTCCAGCCGCCGTTCGGTCGCCTGGCTCCAGCGCGGATGATCGACGGTCGGGTTGACGTTGGCGTAGAAGCCGTACTCGCTGCCGCCGCCATAGGCCGCCCAGGTGGTCTGCGGCATCTCCTCGACGAAGGAGATGCGGACGATGGACTTGATCGACTTGAAGCCGTACTTCCACGGCACCACCAGCCGCAGCGGCGCGCCGTTCTGGGCCGGCAGTTCCTCGCCGTAGAGGCCGACCGCCAGCAGGGTCAGCGGGTGCATGGCCTCGTCCAGGCGCAGGCCCTCCACATAGGGCCAGTCCAGCACCGACCGGCTGCGCTGGGCCGGCAGCATCTCGGGGTCGTGGATGGTCTCGAAGCGCACGTACTTCGCCGCCGAGGTCGGCTCGAACCGTTGCAGCGCGGCGCCGAGCGGGAAGCCGACCCAGGGAACGACCATGGACCACGCCTCGACGCAGCGCAGGCGATAGATGCGCTCCTCCAGCGGGTGCGGGCGGATGAAGTCGTCGTAGGCGATCTGCCCCGGCCTGGCGCAGGCGCCGTCCACCGTCACCGTCCACGGCTGCGTCACCAGCCGGCCGGCGTGGCGCTTGGGATCGCCCTTGTCGGTGCCCAGTTCATAGAAATTGTTGTAGCCGGTGACATCGTCGTAGGGGGTGAGCTTGTCGGCCCGGTCGAGGGTGCTCCAGGCGGTGTCCTGCAGCGGCGCCAGGGCCGGGCGCTGGCCCGGCCGCTCCACCGCCGCGGCGGCAGGGCCGGCCGGCAGCGCCGCCCCGGCCGCGACCGCTCCGGCGGCGGCGCCGGCCATGAAGCGGCGGCGGCTGAGGTAGACGTCCTTCGGCGTGACGCTGTCGGCGGGCAGATCCCACGGGCGGCGGCGGCGGATGAGCATGGCGCGACTCCTGCTGTCTCTGTGCCGATATAGATACGGCCGCGCCGCCGCCGCGAGTCACAGCCGCGTGACGCCTGTCACAGGGTGGTGAGCGGCACCGCCAGCGGCTTGCCCTCCGGCGGGTTGACCAGCGCCTTGGGGCCGAGGCGGCGGACGAACCAGCCGCGCCGCTCCGCCTCCGCCACCAGCACCGCCGGCGCCACCGCGTTGAAGCCGTGCAGGTGGTCGGCGTAGGAGCCGCCGCCCGCCCAATGGCCCAGTTCCTGCGCCAGCTGGCCGTCGGTCAGCCGCCAGGCGGCGCGGGCCTGCCAGGCGGCCAGCACCTGCTCCAGCCCGCCCGCCCCGATGCGCGCCGCCAGCTGGCGTTCCTCCAGCGCCGCCCGCAGGGCCTGCCAGGTATCGTGATCGTCAACCAGCGCGAGAGCAGCCTGCAGGTCTGGCGTCGCGGATGCGGTCATGGTCGATCTCCCTCCGTCCGTTGTACGTCTTACGCGCTCCTGCACCCCGTATGAAGCCCCTGATTCCCAAAGCGCTTGAATTATGGTGCCTGGCAGGCTGTTTTGCTTGGCCTTCGGTCAGGGGAACGTCAGACTGAAGGTGCAGTATGACTGGCACCGGCGCGGCCGAGCAGCGCCGGCTGGTGCGGTCGGGGGCCGCCGGTTCGGGCGGCGGCTGTCGACTGTATGGGGCCCGATCAGGACACACAGATGGAAGAGCGAAGACGACTGATGCTGGAGGAGCTGCCCAGGCTCCGACGGTACGCCCGGATGCTTGTGCGCGACCAAGCACGGGCCGACGATCTGGTGCAGGAATGTCTCGTTCGCGCCATTGGCGCATTGGCGAGTTTCCAGCCGGGAACAAACATGCGTGCGTGGCTGTTTACGATTTTGCGAAACACGCTGTACAACGAGACCAAGCGCGCTCGCCGCATGGTAGAGCAGACCGAGGAGCCGGTTTCGGCCATTTCCGGCGGTCAGGAAGAAGCGCTGGCCATGCGGGACGTACAGCGTGCCTTCGACAGCCTGCCGGACATCCAGAAAGAGGTGGTCCTGCTGGTGGCGGTCGAAGGCCTGGAATATGAAGATGCCGCCGCCGTGCTCGGCGTGCCGGTGGGCACCGTGAAGTCGCGGCTGTCGCGCGCACGGCAGGACATAAGGGACTTCCTCAACCCCGCGAAAAACAAGGAGGGAGGATAAACAACGGCTGGATACCGATGACCTCGCAGATCATTCAGGGCACCGTGGCGCTTGACGCCACAATCGACGACTATCTGACGGGACGCCTGTCGGATACCGATCGCTCGCGGCTGGAACGGCTGATCGAGCAGGACCCGGCGGTGCGCCAGCGGGTGGATGTGCTGCGAGCGCAGGAGGAGGCCCTGCGCCACCTCGGCTCCGACATCCTGGACGAGCCGGTGCCCGACCGTCTGCTCGCCGCCCTCGGCCTGGACGAGTAGCAGCCCTTACCCGATCGGGCCGCCCCACGGCCCACCCGTCTGCTCCGCCCTCCTTCCGGCCCTACCCGAGTCGCTCCGTGCCGCGCCCGTCTGCCCCGCAGGCGGGCGCGATTCGTTTGCGGATCATCGGGCGGGATCATGGTGCAATGCAGTGTCGCCTGTCGACGGATGTCCGTCATCACATTTATCCAGATGCGCACTTTATATCAGTTCCAATTCGCCAATCTGGTGAGACAGGCGCCCAACCCCTTGGAGTCCTATGACTTTCGTCCAGGTAGCCTAGCGGCCTCCGTCCTGCCTCGAAAGGTGTAATGTTGCACCGCAGTAACCCAAGGATTTTTGCGGCGTTGACAGGGATCGTTAGAAGGTGACACTATCAGGGCAAGGGGTGTAGAGCACGCCACCACGCGGAGGTACTATCCGTCCGGTTAGCGGGGTCGTATAACGGACGGCATAATCACGGTGGCGATGCTGACGTCGGGGGACGTGTCACTCGGGGAGTTGAGAGTATGCTCACTACGGTTGATTTGCGAGAGAGGCTCCCACGCCTGCGTCGCCATGGTTACCTTTTGACCGGCAACCGGCACGCCGCCGACGAAGCGGTGGCCGCATGCTTGGCGGCGCTGCCGCGCGATGCCGCCGGCAAGCCCTTTGCCGCCGACGAGGTGGCGCTGTTCCGCACCTTCCATTCCGCCGTTCTGGCCCCCACCGAGCCCATTGCCGGCCCCGATGCCGCCTGCGAGGCGGACGCCGACCTGGCGGAAACGCGCGACCGCCTGTTCGCGCTGCCGCCGCTGGAACGCCGCGTGCTGCTGCTGGTGTCGCTGGAGGGGTTCACCATCGCCGACGCCGCCGCCATCCTGTGCATCCAGCGCGGCCGTGCCGCCGGCGCCCTGATGGGCGCCCGCAGCCGCATGGTCCAGCCGCAGCGCCGCCTGCGCGCCATGATCATCGAGGACGACCAGATCATCGGCATGGACATCGCCGAGAGCCTCTATGAGATGGGCTATGACGACTGCGTCTACGCCACCAGCGGCAGCGAGGCCATGGAAGCCTTCGGCGGCGGCGAGCCCGACCTGATCATCGCCGACGTGGTGCTGTCCGACGGCCCCTGCGGCATCGAGGTGGCCCGCAACCTGCGCGGCCGGTCCAAGGCGCCGGTGGTGTTCGTCACCGCCTTCCCCGAAATGGCCCTGGCCGATCCGTCGGTGCCGGCCGACCGGGTGCTGCAGAAGCCGTTCAGCCCGCACGCCCTGAAGACCATGGTGCGCCGCAGCCTGCAGGTGCCGGCGGCCTGACCGCCGCCCCGGATGGCATTTTTGTAGAAGGGATGAATTTTTTTGCGGAACAACATCCCCTCCCCGCTGTTCTAATGGCATTGGCTCTGTTTCGACGTGTACGGCATCCCATCACGTCACACTCTCCGACAGGCCAATTCCCTCGACCTTGGCGGCGGTCTGCGGACCGCCGCATTTTTCTTGCCCGGCCTCATCATCCTCATCCGGCGGCAACGGCGCTGCCCTGCGGTCCGTTTCTCCTCAGTGACAGGCTCACGAGGAACCCGATGGACAGCACCCAGTACCACGCCGCCCGCGGCGAACTGAAACGCCTGGAAGACATCGCCCAGCCCGACGAGGAAGCGCGGCAGCGCATGGAGTCGCTGCGGCGGGAGATCGCCGCCTATGAGGACGGCGCCCAGTCCAAGGGAAAGCCGCCGACGGTGGAGTGACCCCATGGCCCGCCGCGCCCTGCTCATCGTCAACGAGAACAGTTCCCGGGGGCGCGGCGACCTGCAGCCGCTGCTCGACATCCTGCGCGACAGCGGCGACATCGACACCGCCGTCCACACCAGCCGGTCCCGCGACCATGTGGCGGAGATCGTGGCCGAGTACGGCCACGACGTCGACATGGTGATCATGGGCGGCGGCGACGGCACCATGAACGCGGCGGTGGATTGCCTGCACGCCCGCGGCCTGCCCCTCGGCGTGCTGCCGCTCGGCACCGCCAACGACCTCGCCCGCACCCTCGGCATCCCGGCCGACCCGGAAGCCGCCTGCCGCACCATCGCGCAGGGGCGGCTGCACCGCATCGACCTCGGCCGCGTCAACGGCAAGCTGTTCTTCAACGCCGCCTCGGTGGGCGTGGCGGCGCGGCTGTCGCACCGGCTGGACCGCGACCTGAAGGCCCGCTGGGGGGTGCTCAGCTACCCGCTGCGGGTGCGCGAGCTGATCGGCGACAGCGAGGCCTTCGACGCCGAGATCCGGGGCGACGACGGCGCCATCACCCGCGTGCGCTCCATCCAGATCGCCGTCGGCAACGGCCGCTGCTACGGCGGCGGCATGCGGGTGGCGGAGGACAGCGCCATCGACGACGGCCGCCTCGACCTCTACAGCCTGGAGCCGCAGAGCCTGTGGCGGCTGGTGCTGGCGCTGCCGTCGCTGCGGGCCGGGCGGCATGAGCAGTTGGAGGGCTCGCTGTCCCTCCAGGGCCGCCGCTTCACCGTCACCACCGCCGAGCCCATGGATGTTGCCACCGACGGCGAAGTCACCACATGTACCCCGGCGGTGTTCGAGGTTCTGCCGGCCGCCCTGCCGGTCCTGGTGCCGGCCGAGGGCGAGGGGGAAGGAGTGACCAGGATGATGCTGCGCGACGACCGGGCGGTGCTGCTCGACGATGTCATCGTGGCGGTGAAGCGATCCGTGCAGGACATGCGCGACGCCGCCGCCACCCCCGACCCGCCCGACCGCCTGTCGGCGGCGCTGGAGGCCATCGCCGACCGTCGCGGCCGGCTGGTGGAGCGCCTGGAGGACGCCTTGCGCGGCCTCGGCGACCTGCCCTCCGCCCCCGATCCCGACCGCCAGACCTTCTCCCACCTCACCCTGCGCCTCAAGGCGCTGCTGAGCGGCGATCAGGCCGGCACCCTGGCGGAGGCGGCGCTGACCGACGAGGACGACCTGACGGCGGCGCTCTCCGTGGCGCTGCAGGCCGACCTGCCGGCGGAGGCCACCGCCGCCCTGCGCGACCTGCAGGCCGACGTGGCGGCGGCGCGGCAGGAGATCACGGCAGCGGCTCGTTGAAGTGGCGGAAGATGCGGCGGATGTTGCGGCGGTTCGCCTTGTAGCGGATGTCCAGCAGGTCGCCGACCAGCGGCGTCAGGCCGAGCAGCCAGTCGAACCCCACCGTCATTGCCATCAGGGCCACCTTGCGGCGGGGCATGCCGAGCCGGCGGGCCTCCACCACGATCCATGCCGCTGTCAGCGCCGTCGCCGTATCCCCCACCACCGGCACCAGCCCGACCAGACCATCCAGCCCGACGCGGCCGAGGATGGGCACCCGGAAGCGGTCGTCCAGCCACCAGGCTACGCGGGCCAGACGCAGAAGCCGCCGGCGCCTGTCGGCGTCGGCGGCTTCGTCATGCTCCGTCACGCGGGGAGGTCCGCTCAGTTGAGGTCGCGGGTGAAGGCATCCGCCTCCTCTTCGGCGCGCTCCTTGGCGTAGCCATAGCGTTCCTGCAGGCGGCCCACCAGCACATCGCGGTTGCCCTCGATGCGGGTCAGGTCGTCGTCGGTGAGATCGCCCCACCGCTGCTTCGCCTTACCCTTCATCTGGTTCCAGTTGCCGCGCACCTGTTCCCAGTTCATGGCTTACTCCTGTGTCTGTCAGACTCTACTCTACAAACACTTGAAACGGGGCAGAGGTTCTTTTTAATCGCCTTCCGGCTGCTGGGCCTGCTGTTCGCCGGCGGTCACGTCCTGCCAGGTGCGCTCCAGGTCGGCGACCGCCTGCTGGAAATTCTCCTTGGCCGCCTGCCAGCCGTCGGCGGTGGCGCTTTCCACCTGCGCCCAGGCATCCTGCACCCGATCCATGGCGTCGGTCATGGCGCGCTCGCCGTTGGTGTCGAGGCCCTCCGTTTCCGCCGTCGCCGCCGTTTCCGCCGTCGCCGCCGTGCCGGCCTCGGGCCCGGGCTCGGGCTCCACCCGCTGGGTCAGGGCGCCGGACGCGCCGCCCGCCGACGGCTGCACCACGCGGCCGGCGGTGCCCTCGGTCGGACCGGGCAGGCTGCCGCGGCTCTGGGCGTCGCGGGGGTCGAACTCGGGCTGCGCCTCCAGCTGATCGCGCCCCATGGCCACCACCAGACGCGGCTCGCCGCCGTCGCCACCGGTCTGGATGGAGAAGGCCTCCGGCGGCACCGACACCTGCCGCGTGCCGATCCCGAGCAGGCCGCCGTAGGAAACCACCACGTGCTCCACCTCGCCGCTTGCGCCGCGGCGCACGTCTTCCAGGTCGCCCAGCTTCTCCCCGTCGGCGGAATAGACGGGTTCGCCGACGCGGGCATAAAGGTCGTCGGCCGAGGGCGACGCCTGCTGCACCGAGGGCACGGCGGCCTGTTCGGGCGGGGCATCGGGGGCCGCCTGCTGCGCCAGCACCGGCGCCGCCGGCAGGGCGAGGGCGGAGGCGAGAAGAAGGGTCTTCAACATGGCGGCAGGCTCCTCTGAAAAAAAACTACGGCTGCAGTGGAAACGGCAGGGGCAGGCTGCCGGTTCAGCCTGCCCCACCGTTGCCACAGCCTCAACGTGCGGTGTTACTTGGCGTCTTCACGTTCGCGTGCCATTTCGGCGGCGGGGGAATCGGGGGCGGTGATCTCTTCCGACACGTCGCCGAAGGCGAACTCCGGCAGGGTGGCGACCTCCTGGCTGCCCAGGCGGCTGACGATCACCACGTCGTCGCCGTCGCGGCCGATGGACAGCTGGTCGGCGGGGATCATGACGCTGCGGCCGTCGTGATCGACCACCACGCCGTCCAGGCCGCGCTGGCTGTGGACCACCACGTCCTTGACCTCGCCCAGCTCATCGTCGTCACCGACCCGCACGTCGGCGCCGGTCAGTTCGTCGGAGAGGGCGATGCCGGCGCCGCGGCGGGCGCCTTCGTCATCGGGGTCGAAGGCCGGCAGGGCGGCGATGTCCTCGCGTGTCTGCGGCGTCACCAGCAGCCAGTCGGAAGGACCGCGGCCGGTCTGCACCTCCAGTTCGGTCAGCGGCAGCAGCACGGTATCGCCGCCGCGCACGTCGATGGCCACCTGCACCGCGCCGTCCTCGCCGAAGTAGACCTCGGCCACCGTGCCGGCCGGCAGGTCGCGGCCGTACCACAGCTCATCGCCCACCAGTTCGCTGACCGGCAGGGCGAAGGTGGCGTCGCCGCGGGCGCCGATGGCGCCGCCCATGTGGGTGACGGCTTCCTCCGACCGGTTGGTGTTGGCGATCTCGTCCACCGATTGCGGCTGGTTCTCGGCCGCCGTCTGGCCGTAGCTCTTGCCGTCGGGGCCGATGCGCTCGTCGGGCAGGTTGCGGGTGGACGGCGCCGGGGCGTCGTGGGTGCCGACCTGGGCCAGCGCCGGGCCGGCGGCGAAAGGCACGGCGACGGCGCCGGCCAGCAGAAGGGTACGCAGCATGGGAAATACCTCCGGGCTGCCCTGGCGACCAGGGTCAGGCGTTCGTTTCCCAACCAACGTCCTTGCGCGAACAGGGGTTTCCCGGAACCGCGGAAACGACACGGCGATCACTCGTCGTCGTCGTACTGCTCCTGCGTCACCAGGTTGCCGAACTTGGTGTAGTTGCCGTCGAAGAACAGGCGCACGGTGCCGATGGGGCCGTGACGCTGCTTGCCGATGATGACCTCGCCGATGTTGGCGGCCTTGGCGAGCCGTTCCTGCCAGCCGGTGTAGCGTTCCAGGAACTTGTCCTCCGCTTCCTCCGGCTTGCGGCCGGGCTCGGCGCGGGCGAGGTAATATTCCTCGCGGTAGACGAACATGACGACGTCGGCGTCCTGCTCGATGGAGCCGGATTCGCGCAGGTCCGACAGCTGCGGCTTCTTGTCGTCGCGCTGTTCCACGGCGCGCGACAGCTGCGACAGCGCCATGACCGGCACGTTCATTTCCTTCGCCAGCGCCTTCAGGCCGCGGGTGATGGCCGACACTTCCTGCACGCGGTTCTCGGCGCTGCCACCCTTGCCGCCGCCGCCGGACAGCAGCTGCAGGTAGTCGATGATGATGAGGCCGAGGCCCTGGCCGCCGTTCTGCCGCGCCAGACGCCGGCAGCGGGTGCGCAGGGCGGAGACGGTCAGCGCCGGCGTGTCGTCGATGAAGAGCGGCAGGCTCTGCAGTTCCTGGCTGACCTGGATCATGCGCTGGAAGTCGGCGTCGTCCAGATCGCCGGTGCGCAGCTTGTGGCTGGAGATTTCCGCCTGTTCGGCAAGGATACGGGTCGCCAGCTGCTCCGCCGACATTTCCAGCGAGAAGAAGGCGACGCGGGCGCCTTCCACCACCTTGCGGGTGCCGTTGTCGTCGACCTCCTCGCGGAAGGCCTTGGCGGCGTTGAAGGCGATGTTGGTCGCCAGCGACGTCTTGCCCATGGACGGGCGGCCGGCCAGGATCAGCAGGTCGGACTTGTGCAGGCCGCCCAGCTTGCGGTCGAGGTCGATGAGGCCGGTGGTGCAGCCGGCCAGCGACCCCGCCCGGCGGTGGGCGTTCTGCGCCATTTCGATGGCGCCGGCCAGGGCGGAGGCGAAATCCACGAAGCCCTTGTCGGACTCGCCGGTGGTGGCGAGGTCGTAGAGCGACTGCTCCGCCGTCTCGATATGGGTGCGGGCGGTGGTTTCGAAGTCGACCGTATAGGCGTCGTTGACCAGCCGCTCGCCCAGGTCGATCAGTTCCCGCCGCAGGTGCAGGTCATAGATCTGGCGGCCGTATTCCGCCGCGTTGACGATGGTGACGACGCTGTTCACCAGCGTCGCCAGATAGTCCATGCCGCCCACCTCCTGCACCGCGCTGTCGCGCTCCAGGTAGGTCTTCAGCGTCACCGGCGTGACCGTGTGGCCGGCCTCGATCAGCTTGCCGCAGGCGCGGTAGATGGCGGCGTGGGCGGGGTGGGCGAAATGCTCCGCCCGCAGGTATTCCGACACCTTTTCAAAGGCGCGGTTGTTGACCAGAATGGCCCCGAGCAGCGCCTGCTCCGCCTCGTAATTGTGGGGCGGCACGCGGGCCGGGGTGGCGGCCGGGGCGTGCAGATCCTCGCCGCCGGCAATGGCGGTCAGATGAAGGGGGCTGGTGCTCATGGCGCCACTCTATCAGACCTTGGCCGCGGCGGGGCCAGTCTTCCGCCTGTGGATAGCGGGGAAATCAGGGAAAAGGTCGCAGCCGCTGCGCATGTGGATGATGACGGACGACTCGGTTTCCGGTATGGTCGGCGGCTGAGAGAGAGGTTCAAAAAAACGAGGGAGTCCGGGCCCATGCGGCGCTTTCTTGCGACGCTGACCCTAGCCGTCTGCGCCTGCGCGGCGGTCGCAGCCGTGACCGTTTCCACCCCCCGCCCTGCCATGGCCGGCGAGGCCCTGGCCGCGGTCAATCCGACAGCCATGATCATCGACAAGATCATCGTCGAGAAGACGGAACGCCGCCTGACCCTGCTGTCGGAGGGGCGGCCGGTGCGCACCTGGCCCATCGCCCTCGGCTGGGAACCGGAAGGCCACAAGCGCTACGAAGGCGACGGCCGCACGCCGGAGGGCTGGTACGTCATCGACTTCCGCAACCCGGACAGCATCTACTACCGCTCGCTGCGCATCAGCTATCCCAACCCGCAGGACCGCGCCGCCGCCGCCGCCATCGGCAAGAGCCCGGGCGGCGACATCTACATCCACGGCCAGCCGACCACCATCAAAAGCTCCCTGCGGGCCAAGACCATGAAGGACTGGACCGCCGGCTGCGTCGCCGTTTCCAACGACGCCATGGACGAGATCTGGCGGCTGGTCGACCTCGGCACCCCCATCGAGATCCTGCCCTGACGACGGCGCGGCCGGGCCATGGCGCCCGGCCGCATCGCCCCAGGGCTGCCGGTCACAGCAGCGGCAGGTCTTCCATGGCCAGCGCCCGCTGGGTGGCCGGGCGCTGCTGCACCCGCCGCACCAGCGCCAGATAGCGCGGGAATTCCGCCGCCAGGTCAAAGCCGGCGCGGCCGCCCCAGCGCAGGAACACCGTCAGGTGAGCGTCGACGACGCTGTAGGCGCCAAGGGCGAACCCCTCCTCCGGCAGACGGCTTTCCACCTCCGCCAGGGCGGCGCGGAAGGCGGCGAGGCCGGCATCGCGCACCGGCGCCGGGTCGGAGCCCTCGGTCACGAAGCGCTCCGGCCGGAAGAAGCGGGTGAAATGCGGATGCACGCCGCCGGCCAGATGGTTCATCCACTCATGCGCCCGCGCCCGGCCGAGCGGATCGGTCGGGATCAGCCCCTTGTCCGGGTGGGTGTCGGCCAGATAGGCCATGATGGCGTGGGTTTCCGTCAGCACCTGCCCGTCATCAAGCTGCAGCGCCGGCACCTTGCTGCGCGGGTTGATGCGGCGGTACTCGTCGGAATACTGCTGCCCTTCGGCCAGGGCGACACGCACCGGCTCGTAGGCGGCGCCGGTTTCCTCCAGCACGATGTGCGGCGCCAGCGAGCAGGCGGCAGGCGAGTAGAAGAAGCGCAGGGTCATGGATCGGCTCTCGCGGATCGTGAACGATGCCACCACAGTATCCGACCGGGCCGAAGGGAGTAAGGGCCGGTCTGGCGCCGGCTCAGGTGGCCGGTGCGGCGTCGTCCACCACCAGCTGCGCCTCGGTGCGGCCCTGCCAGGTGTCGGCGCGCAGGGTGCCGGCGATGTGGAACACCCGCCCGGCGGAATTGAGCAGCGCCTGCCCCAGGTCGCCGTCGACGCAGCGGAAGGCGATGGCCTTCAGCCGCCCCATGCCGCCGGCCCCGGACAGGAACATGCGGACATGGCCGGAGCCGACCACATCGGCCCGCGCCACCCGGCAGTTGGCGACCACGAAGCGCGGTTCCTCGTTGCCGGCGCCGTAGGGACCGCACTGGGCCAGCGTCGCCACCAGATCGGGCGAGGCGGCGCCGACGTCGATGGCGCCGTCCAGTTCCAGCGTCGGCACGATGCCGCCGGCGTCCAGCTGGGCCCGCAGCCGCTCGGCCAGGAAGGCGCGGAAGGCGGGCAGCTTGTCTTCCGCCAGGGTGAAGCCGGCCGCCATGGCATGGCCGCCGCCGGCCATCAGCAGCCCCGCCTCGCGCGCCGCAATGACGGCGCGGCCGAGGTCCAGCCCCGGCACCGAGCGGCCGGAGCCCTTGCAGAGACCACCCTCCACCGCCAGCACGCAGGCCGGCATGGCGTAGCGTTCCTTCAGCCGGCTGGCGACGATGCCGACGACGCCGGGATGCCAGCCCTGCCCGTGGACGAAGACCAGCGGATCGTCGCTGGCGGCGGCGGTGCCTTCGGCCATCTCGATGGCTTCCAGCAGGCAGGCGGCCTCGATCTCCTGGCGCTGGGCATTGTATTCGTGCAGGCGCAGGGCGAGCGCCACCGCCTCGTCGCGGTCGTCGGTGGCCAGCAGGCGGGTGCCGAGGTCGGACTCGCCGACCCGGCCGCCGGCATTGACCCGCGGCCCCAGGATGAAGCCGAGGTGATAGGCGTCCAGCCGGTCCTTCACCCCTGCCACGTCGGCCAGGGCGGCGATGCCGGCGTTGCCGCGCTTGGCCGCCACCTTCAGGCCCTGGGTGACCAGCGCCCGGTTGAGGCCGGTGAGCGGCACCACGTCGCAGACGGTGCCCAGCGCCACGATGTCGAGCCACTGGCGCAGGTCCGGCTCCCGCCGGCCGCCGGCGTACCAGCCGCTGTTGCGCAGGGCGCGGTTGACGGCGACGCACAGCAGGAACGCCACCCCCACCGCCGCCAGATGCCCCTGGCCGGAGGTGCAGTCGAGCCGCTTCGGGTTGACCACCGCCACCGCCGCCGGCAGGCGCGGCTCGGCCTGGTGATGGTCCACCACCACCACGTCCAGGCCGGCGTCCTGGGCCGCCTGCAGCGGCTCGAAGGCGGTGATGCCGCAGTCCACCGTCAGCACCAGCGAGCAGCCGCCGGCCCGCAGCTTCAGCAGCGCCGCCGCATTGGGACCGTAGCCTTCGGCCATGCGGTCGGGGATGTAGGCGCGCACGTCCGCCCCGACCGCCCGCAGGAAGCGCAGCAGCAGCGCCGACGACGTGGCGCCGTCGACGTCGTAGTCGCCGAACACGGCGATCTTCTCCGCCCCTTCCACCGCCACCGCCACCCGCTCCGCCGCCTCGTCCATGCCGGCGAAGACGGAGGGGTTGGGGATGAGGTCGCGCAAGGTGGGATGGAGGAAGCTCTGGGCGGCATCCAGGCTGACGCCGCGCGCCGCCAGCACCCGCCCCACCACCTCCGGCAGGGCCAGCCGCTGGCTGATGGCCAGGGCCATGCGCTCGTCCCCCTGCCGCAGGGTCCACCGCCGGCCGTTGACGGAGCGGTCGATACCGAGGAAAGGCAGGGCGGTCATGCGGGACACTCTCTGGATACGCACGCGGGAACGGGAGGAGGCCGGCGCCGGGCCGGTCGTATCATAGGCAGCCGGGCCGCCGCCGTCCACCGGCGCCGCACAGGCAAAGGGCCCGCCGGCGGCTGCCGGCGGGCCCTGGTGCTGCCCTGATCAAGGGTCCGCGTCTCAGCCGTCGACGGGGTCGAAGCCGGTCTTGCGGTCGAAGTTGTGGTGGGCCTCGATGTAGCGCACGGTGCCCGACTTGGAGCGCATGACCATGGAGTGGGTCACGGCGCCGCCGTGCCAGCGGCGCACGCCGCGCAGCATGGCGCCGGTGGTGACGCCGGTGGCGGCGAACATGACGTTGCCCGAGGCGAGGTCGAGCAGCTTGTACTTGCGGTTGAGGTCGCTGATGCCCCAGCGCTTGGCGCGGCCGCGCTCGTCGTCGTTGCGGAACAGCAGGCGGCCCTGCATCTGGCCGCCGATGCAGCGCAGCGCCGCCGCCGCCAGCACGCCTTCCGGCGCCCCGCCCGAGCCCATGTAGATGTCGACGCCCGATTCCGGCTGGGTGGTGGCGATGACGCCGGAAACGTCGCCGTCGCCGATCAGCATGATGCGGGCGCCGGTGGCGCGCACGCGGGCGATCAGGTCTTCATGGCGCGGACGGTCGAGGATGCAGACCAGCAGGTCGTCGATGTCGCTCTTCTTGGCCTTGGCCAGTTCGCGCAGGTTCTCTTCCGGGGTGGCGTCCAGGTCGACCACGTCGTCCGGCAGGCCGGGGCCGACGGCGATCTTGTCCATGTAGACGTCGGGCGCGTTGAGGAAGCCGCCTTCTTCCGCCATGGCGATGACGGCCAGGGCATTGGGGCCGCCCTTGGCGGTGATGGTGGTGCCTTCCAGCGGGTCGAGGGCGATGTCCACCTTCTGGCCCTGGCCGGAGCCGACCTTTTCACCGATGTAGAGCATCGGCGCCTCGTCGCGCTC
This sequence comes from Caenispirillum bisanense, assembly GCF_039523075.1. NCBI lineage: Bacteria > Pseudomonadati > Pseudomonadota > Alphaproteobacteria > Rhodospirillales > Novispirillaceae > Caenispirillum > Caenispirillum bisanense. The sequence continues at coordinate 3,910 of NZ_BAAAEP010000012.1, read as the reverse complement.
GCCCTCGCCGATGACCACGGTGCCGTCGATGTTGAGGCTGTTGAGGGCGCGGCGCATGGCGTCGACGGCGGCCTGGTCGGCCGCCTTCTCGTCGCCGCGGCCCATCAGGCGCGAGGCCGACAGCGCCGCCGCCTCGGTGACGCGCACCACCTCAAGCGCCAGGTTGCGCTCGAGAACGTTGTTGAAGCTGCTGTTCTGCTCCGACATGGGGACCTCTAATGGCTTGAACCAATGGCGGTTTGGTATGCGGTAAAGGAAAGCTGCGGCGAGCCTCAGAGTTCCTCGATGCGGATGACGTGCGGCGGCTCGACCACGGCTTCCATGGCCTCGATCCGCTCCAGCGCCTGCCGCAGGGCCGCGGCTTCGGTCTCGTAGACGGTCATCACCACCGGCACGATCTCGCCGGGGGCGCGGCCGCGCTGGAGGATCTGCTCCATGGACACCTGGGCGTCGCGCAGGGCGGCGGCGATGTCGGCGAACACGCCGGGCACGTCCAGCACCTGGAGGCGAATGTAATAGGCGCCGGTCAACTTCTCGATGGACCCGACGGGGTGCGCCTTCAGATCGCCGGCCGGCACCCCGAAGGTGAAGCCGCGGCGGCCGCAGGCGAGGTCGATGATGTCGGCCACCACCGCCGAGGCGGTCGGGCCGGCACCGGCGCCACGGCCTTCCAGCACCGTGCGGCCGACGAAATCGCCTTCCGTCACCACGGCGTTGAACACGCCGTCCACATGGGCGATGGGGCTGGCGATGGGCACCATGGTCGGGTGGACGCGCTGTTCCAGCCCGAATTCGGTCTCCCGCGCGATGCCGAGCAGCTTGATGCGGTAGCCGAGCAGCTCGGCATACTCGATATCAAGGGCGCTGACGTTGCGGATGCCCTGCACGGTGACGGCGCTGAAGTCCACCGGGCTGCCGAACGCCAGGCTGGCGAGGATGGACAGCTTGTGGGCGGCATCGACGCCGTCGATGTCGAAGCTCGGGTCGGCCTCGGCGTAACCGAGCGCCTGCGCCTCCTCCAGCACGTCGGAGAAGTCACGCCCCGTCTCGCGCATGGTGGTGAGGATGTAGTTGCAGGTGCCGTTGAGGATGCCGTAGAGCGAGGTGATGCGGTTGCCCGCCAGGCCCTCGCGCAGGGTCTTGATGACCGGGATGCCACCGGCCACCGCCGCCTCGTAGGCCAGGGCGACGCCGGCCGCCTCGGCTTCCTGCGCCAGCTGGGTGCCGTGGTGGGCGAGCATGGCCTTGTTGGCGGTCACCACATGGCGGCCGCGGGCGATGGCCGTCTGCACGGTGCGCTTGGCGATGCCGTCGGCGCCGCCGATCAGCTCCACCACCACGTCGGCATCGGCGGTGTCGGCCATTTCGACCGCATCGTCAAACCAGGTGATGCCGGTCATGTCGAAGCCGCGATCCCGGCCCGCGGTGCGGGCCGAGACGGCGGTGACGGTGACGGGCCGGCCGCAGCGGCGGGCGATGAGGTCGGACTGCTCCTGCAGGAGCTTGACGGTGCCGGCGCCGACCGTACCAAGGCCGGCGATGGCGACTTTCAGCGGTTCTTTCACGTTGCGCTCGCCCGTTTCTTCTCAGAGTCCTCAAGGACCTTGTCGTAGTTGGACAGGAACATCTTGATGTTGCGTACCGCCTGGCGGACGCGGTGCTTGTTCTCCACCAGGCCGATGCGCACATGGCTGTCGCCGTGCTCGCCGAAGCCGAGGCCGGGGGCGACCGCCACCTTGGCCTCGGTCAGCAGCAGCTTGGAGAACTCGACCGAGCCGAGGTGCACGAAGGCCGGCGGAATGGGCGCCCAGCAGAACATGGTGGCCGGCGGCGACGGCACGTTCCAGCCGGCGCCCTGCAGGCCCTCGATCAGCACGTCGCGGCGTTCCTTGTAGAGCTGGCGGATTTCCTCCACGCAGTCCTGCGGGCCGTTCAGCGCCGCCGTGGCCGCCACCTGCACCGGCGTGAAGGCGCCGTAGTCGAGGTAGCTCTTCACCCGCGCCAGGGCCGCCACCAGCTTGCGGTTACCGCAGGCGAAGCCGATGCGCCAGCCGGGCATGTTGTAGGTCTTGGACATGGAGGTGAACTCGATCGCCACCTCGCGCGCGCCGGGGATCTGCAGGATCGACGGCGGCGGGTTGTCGTCGAAGTAGATCTCGGAATAGGCGATGTCCGACAGGATCCAGATGCCGTGGTGGCGGCAGAAGTCCACCACCTGGCCGTAGAAGTCCAGGTCGGCGACGTAGGCGGTCGGGTTCGACGGGTAGTTGATGACCAGCGCCACCGGCTTCGGCACCGAATGGCGCACGGCGCGGTCGAGCGCGGCCAGGAACTCCGGCCCCGGCTCCGCCGGCAGCGAGCGGATGGAGCCGCCGACGATGATGAAGCCGAAGGCGTGGATCGGGTAGCTCGGGTTCGGCGACAGGATGACGTCGCCCGGGCTGGTGATCGCCGACGCCAGGTTGGCAAGCCCTTCCTTGGAGCCGAGGGTGGCGATCACCTCCGTCTCCGGGTCCAGCTGGACGCCGAAGCGGCGCTCGTAATAGGCCGCCTGGGCGCGGCGCAGGCCGGGAATGCCCTTGGAGGTCGAATAGCGGTGGGCGCGCGGGTTGCGGGCGGCCTCGCACAGCTTGTCGACGATGTGGGCGGGGGTGGGCTGGTCAGGGTTGCCCATGCCGAAATCGATGATGTCCTCACCGGCGGCGCGAGCTCGGGCCTTCATCGCGTTCACTTCAGCGAAGACGTAAGGCGGCAGCCGCTTAATCCGGTGGAACTCCTGGTCGATCATGGCACTTGGTCCAAAAAGACGTCGACGGCCTTGCAGATGGGGAACCGGCCCGCGGACGCGGGCGCGCGGGGGATGACGCGCCGAGGCCGGAACGGCCGCCTGCCCCCGGAGCCTTTCTACAGCCTCGCCCGCATCGGCGCGACTGGTTTCTGTAAGGAAGCGACGGCGATGCGCGACATATTCTTGCGCCCGCCGATGCTGACCGGATGGTCAGCGGATCAGGAAGATCTCCACCCGCTGATTGCCCACCTGGCCGGAGGGCATGACCTCCTGATAGCGCGGCTCGCTGGCGCCGAGCGCCGCCACCTCCACCACTTCGGACGGCACGCCTTCGCGCACCAGGGCGGCGGCGACGGCATCGGCGCGGGCGACGGAGGTTTCGAAGTTCACCAGCATGTGGCGCTGCTGCGGCATGTCGGCGGTGAAGCGGGACGAATGGCCGACCACCTTGATGAAGCCGCCCTGGCGCGCCTGCAGGTCCGCCACCTGGCGGATCACCTGGCGGTCGCGGGCATCCAGCGCGCGGGAGCCGAACTCGAAGTGGATCACCGCCACCGGGTCGCCGGACGGCAGGGCGACGGCGGTGCCGCCGGCGGCGCCGCCATGGCCGCCGATCACCACCGCCGGCTGGATGCCGCCGACCACCACGGTGCCGCCCTGGCTCATCACCGCCGGCTGCATGGCCGGCTGGGCGCGGCCGCCGCCGATGACCACCGGGCCGGCGCCATAGCCACCGCCGGCAGCAACGCCGACGGCGCCGGTCATGGCCACCGGGTTGACCTCCACCGGGCGCGGCGCGGCGCGGCCGCCGTAGGCCTGCGCCACCGCCGCATCCAGGCGGCTGGTGTCGGCCACCAGCAGCTGCGGCTGGGCCGGCTGCACGCTCACCAGCGGCTCCGGTGCGGGAACGGGGGCGGCAACGACAGCCGGCGCGGCGGCCACCGCCGCCGTCACGGCGCCGGGGGCATCGGCCGGACCGGGTTCGAGGTCGGAGCCCTCCACCGCCTCGGCCGCCGCCGCCGTCGCCACCAGGGGCGCCGGCTTCGATTCGGCGATCACCGGCGAGGTGCCGGACGGCCGGGCGGTCACCACCGGCTGCGGCGCCGGGGCCGGAGCGGCGGC
>NZ_BAAAEP010000011.1:0-85303 GCF_039523075.1 Caenispirillum bisanense | reverse complement strand
GCCCTGGCCGCCGCCGCCGCGGTGGAGGGCGCCGACCGCAGCCCGGCTCCGCTGCTGCCGCCGCCGGCCCTTGCCGCCGCGGCGGCCCTGGCTGACGAGGCGCCACCGCTGCTCGCCCCGGCCTATCTGGACGAACTGGCGGGCGCCTTGCCGGCGGCCGACGTGGCGCGGCTGGTGGCGATGGCCGACGACTCCTTACGCGGCAACGCCGCCCGCGTGGGCGAGGCCTGGCGCGACGACGACCCGGCGGCGGCCGCGGCGGCGGCCCATCGCCTGGCCGGAGTGGCCGGCAGCTACGGCCTGCCGGCCCTGCGGGCGGTGGCGAAAGCCCTGGAAACCGCCGCCCGCGCCGAAGACCGCGCCACCGTCGCCACCCTGCTCACCGGCCTCGACACCCTGACCGAAGACAGCATCCGGGCCCTGGACGGCTGGTGTGCGGGGCAGATGGGACCTCCTGGTTGAGTTAGGCGGGTTGAGGCGCCTCTTTTTCGACCTTGTTGGTTTTGAAGAAGGTGGGGAAGAGGTCCGCAACCTCCTGAAGGGTCGGCAATCGGTGGTGACTGCTCTGAAAGTGAGTAAGGAAGGCGATATAAGTAAGACCTAACGACGTCGTTAGGCCGCCAGCGATGGTTGCGCTAATCAACCCTCCGAAGATGCTGCCGGCACCCGGGATGAGCTTTATCAAGCCGCCAGCTGCCCAGCGTCCCACCATGCTAAGCCCGAGCCCGCCTAAGATGCCGGTAATGAGTGGAGTAAAGGCTGCGTTATCGCTCTCAATGTCGTAGACCCGAGAGATCGCAACTACCATTCCGATCTGTATGGGTACGATAGCTAAGGCGTCGGAAAACGGAATTGGACTTACCGCTACACCAGCAGCAGATGCCGCTGCACCATAGACAATTTTTTCTGCCGCCTCAGATTTCAGCTTCAAGTTGACGCGCTGCGCCGCGCGGAAGGCGTTGCGGGCGGCAGAGGGAAGGATATCATTTGTCCTCTGTACAAGAATATCAATGCCGCAAATGGGAAAGGCTGGATTGGGGGACACAGATGAAACGGGTACTATCCCCTCAACTGAACACCCTTCTTCCAGCATAATTGTCCGGACATTGTCCTGAAAAGTAGGGTTCATGCCGTGTTTTGTTAATGCGACGATGACTGGTATTTCGTGAGAGTTGAGCATTTTGATGACGTCGATCTCGGCCTGCTGAACCCGTGCGCTAGGCTCATCAATACACATCCAGGCAACATGTATTTGCTCGTTGATGTCGCCCTGAGAGCGTGCCTTTTCGACCTCAGCCTGTACCAGGGCTAGAGTGCGAGCGAAGTCTTTCGCTTCCAGACCTTTAGTGTCCAAAATCCGCAGAGTGCCGTTCTTTGCCTTGTACCAAGTTGCATCCTGGGTGATCGGCTTTCCCATGCCAGCTTTGGCAACATCTTCGCCGAACACCGTGTTGATCAGGGTGCTTTTTCCCACTCCGGTGCGGCCGACAACCACTATGTTTACATGCTGTAAATTCTTGTGAAGATCATCAGCTTTCGCCTGAATGAGGCGCAGAATTTTTTCCGGGTCAAAGGTGATATGGCTATCCAAACTGGTCATGTGGTGGTCCCTCCCTGCGGCCTGCATCAAGGCGAGTTGGCGCACAGCTGCGGAGAGCAGGTAAATATGCGCTCCTGCCGCGGCTGCTAACAGAAGGGGATACTACTTAAGATTCTGCGAGGCAAGATTCTCAGTTGTTCGCATAGGTTCCCGGTAGCCACGGTGACCGCTATCCCGCTTCCACGAACCCCGCCAGCACCTTCTTCAGCCCGGCCTTGTCGAACTGCACCGCCAGCTTGTCGTCCTCGATGGCGGTGATGGTGCCGTAGCCGAACTTCTGGTGGAACACCCGGTCGCCGACGCCGAAGCTGCCGCTCGCCTCGCGTTCCTTCACGTTCCACGACAGGCCGTCGCCGGGGATGACCTTGCTCGACTTGCGGCGGCCGGCCCAGCCGTCGTCCCAGCTGGAGCCCCAGGCGCCGCCGCTTTCGGCGAAGCCGGCGCCGTAGAGGCCGCTTTCGCTCTGCCTCTCCACGCACTCCGGCGGCAGTTCGTCGATGAAGCGGCTGGGCACCGTGTTGACCCACTGGTTGTAGATGCGGCGGGAGGCGGCGAAGCTGATGTAGACCCGCTGGCGCGCCCGCGTCAGGCCGACGTAGGCCAGCCGCCGTTCCTCCTCCAGCGCCGCCTGGCCGTTCTCCTCCAGCGACCGCTTGCTGGGGAAGATCTCCTCCTCCCAACCGGGCAGGAACACCACGTCGAACTCCAGCCCCTTGGCGGCGTGCAGGGTCATGAGGGTGATGCCGGGGTCGTCGGCGGTCTTGGCCTCGTTCTCCATCACCAGGCTGATGTGTTCCAGGAACTGCAGCAGCGTCTCGTATTCCGCCACCGCGCCGTAAAGCTCCTCCAGGTTTTCCAGCCGGCCGGGGGCCTCGGGCGACTTGTCGCGGCGCCACATCTCGGCATAGCCGCTTTCCTCCACCACCGTGCGCACCAGTTCCGGCAGGTCCATGTGGCCGATCAGCGCCTTCCACCGCTCCATGCCGTCGATGAAATCGCGCAGGGCGGCGCGCGCCTTGGGCTTCAGCTCGTCGGTCTGGACCAGTTCGGCGGCCGTCGGGTAGAGCGCCTTCCCCAGCGCGCGGGCGGAGACGTGCAGCATCTGGATGGTGGCTTCGCCCAGCCCGCGCTTGGGCTTGTTGACCACCCGCTCGAACGCCAGGTCGTCGTCGGGCGACACCAGCAGGCGCAGGTAGGCCAGCGCGTCGCGGATCTCCATGCGCTCGTAGAAGCGCGGGCCGCCGATGACGCGGTAGGGGATGCCGGTGGTGATCAGCCGTTCCTCGAACTCGCGGGTCTGGAAGCCCGCCCGCACCAGGATGGCCATGGCGCCGAGCTTGCTGCCGGCCCGCTGCAGCGCCTCCACTTCCTCCACCAGCCAGCGCGCCTCGTCGTCCTGCGACCACACGCCGCGCACATGCACCTTGGCCCCGTCCTCCGCCGCCCCGGGCGCCCGCAACTCCTTGCCGAGCCGCCCCTGGTTGTGGCGGATGAGGTGCGAAGCCGCCCGCAGGATGGTGGGAGTGGAGCGATAGTTGCGCTCCAGACGAACGATGCGGGCGCCGGGGAAATCCTGGTCGAACTTGAGAATGTTGCCGACCTCGGCCCCGCGCCAGCTGTAGATGCTGTTGTGGGTGACGATCCCCTCTGCCACGAAGTTGTGGGTGCGGGCGACATCCAGGTCATGCACCGTGGTCCGCAGAGAAATCCGCTCGACAGTCTTCACCACGTCATAGCTGCCGTCGGCCGTCGCCATGACCATGCCGGGCCGGACCGAGGCGGCGGGGATCATCGGCAGGCTGTTGCTGGCTTCCCCATCCTCGTTCCGTCCCAGGCGGGCCATGGTGATGATGTTGGCGTCTTCAAAGCAGCCGGCGAGGCGCCGCGCCTGATCCATCACCACGCCCAGGTCGGCATTGGCCGTCTCTACCCGCCAACTGGCCGACCCGGCGCGCGCGGTCCGAACCGAGAAGCCGGCTGCCGCCACGCGCTCGCGCCCTTCGGCATCGTTTCCGACGATGGAAATGCGATGCAGGGGGCTGGCCCCACGGCGATCGCCGCACAGGGTGACCACGATGTTGCGCCGTTTGGAGTTGCGCGACCGGGCCCGATGGTGCGGGTAGTCCGCCGACAGGCCCAGATCCGCCAGAAGCCGCATGGCCGCAGCCTCGGTGTCGAAGGTCTTGAACAGGGAGTCGAGGGCTCCCTGGTCGTGCACGAGGCCGTTGATGCTGCCGCCCCTGCGTGCCACGAAGGGAAGCGTCGGGATGGCGTAGCGTAGCGACAGGATGTACTCGTTCAGCCGGGCTTCACCCTCTCGGTCGTGGGTGCCAATGATCCACAGGGCATCTCCGTGTTCCTGCAGCAGGCGCTGGCGGAAGCCGACCACGGCCTTAGCCTGGCTGCGGGTGTAGACTTGCGACGTCCCCAGGCGGAAGCCCATCCCGCGGCGGAACATGAGGTAGGTGAAGAAGGTCTGCGGGGTGGACCCCAAGCGGTAGCCGGCAAAGTGCATATGCTCGGGTGTGGACACCAGTTCGCGGCCGCCGGTCGTGATGATCCGCACGCCTTCACCTTGCCAGTGCTTGCGATGGACCCGCAGGACCTCGCTCGCCCGGTAATCGCCGCTGCCATAGCACGACAGCACCGCGTCGCCGGCCGCCACATCCTCGATCGGACGGAGCGTTCCGTCAGCCATGGTGACGCGGGTGCCGGCGACGAAACACTGATCATCGTCCCCCACGCAGCAGATGTTCTTGTGCTTCCGCGCCAGCAGCCGCAGCCACAGGTACTGCGCCACGTTGGTGTCCTGGTATTCGTCCACCAGGATGTAGCGGAAGCGGTCCTGGTACTCGGCCAGGATTTCCGGGTGCGACTGGAACAGGCCGACGCACAGCAGCAGCAGGTCGCCGAAGTCGCAGGCGTTCAGTTCGCGCAGGCGGGCCTGGTAGTCGGTGTAAAGCTGCACCGTCTTCTGACCACCGCCGGCGCGGGCCTCGTCGGCGGGCACCGTTTCGGGCGTGAGGGCGCGGTCCTTCCAGCGCTGGATGATGCCCATCACCATCTGGGCCGGGAACTTCTTGGTGTCGAAGGCAGCCGCTTCCATCAGCTGCTTCAGCAGCCGCATCTGGTCGTCGGTGTCGAGGATGGTGAAGCCGGACTTCAGGCCCACCGCCTCGGCATGGCGGCGCAGGATGCGGACGCAAAGGGCGTGGAAGGTGCCCAGCCACACGCTGTCGGCCATGGGACCGATCATCGCCCCCAGGCGGTCGCGCATCTCGCGGGCGGCGCGGTTGGTGAAGGTCACCGCCAGGCACTGCCACGGCTGCGCCAGCCGCAGGCCGAGGATGTGGGCCAGGCGGGTCGTCAGCACCCGCGTCTTGCCCGTGCCGGCGCCCGACAGCACCAGCACCGGGCCTTCGGTGGTGGTCACCGCCTCGCGCTGCTCCGGGTTCAGGCCGGCCAGCCACGGCGGTTCGCCCCCGGCAAAGGCGGCGGCGGCATCGGGGGCGGAGGACGGACCCGGCGGCGGCAGGGGCTCGTCGTCGAGGGAGAAGGGATCGGAAGTCATGGCGGCGACTATAGACGGAGAACGAAAGAGGCTCACGGAGAAATATGACTCCCGTTCGCACCGGTAGCGGGAAACCGTTCGCGGCAACGGGCCGTTGCCTGGGGCAACCCGTCCCCCGCCCGAAGGAGACTGTCATGGCGGCGATCCCGCGCGAACCCGGTCTGGACCACACCCTTGCCCTGCTGTCCGAGGGCTATCTGTTCATCCCCAACCGCGTCCGCCGCTTCCAGTCCGACATCTTCGAGACGCGGCTGATGTTCAGTCCGGTCGTCTGCCTGCACGGGGCGGAGGCGGCGGGCGAGTTCTATGCCCCCGACCGCTTCACCCGCCAGGGCGCCATGCCGCCCACCATCCTGCGCCTGCTGCAGGGGCAGGGCAGCGTGCAGAGCCTGGACGGCCTCGCCCACCGCTGGCGCAAGCGCATGTTCCTGGACATCGTGCGGCCGGAGGCGGTGGAGCGGCTGGTGGAGGCCTTCGAGGCCGAATGGCACGCCCGCGTGCCGCGCTGGGAAGGGCAGGACCAGGTGGTGCTGTTCCCCGAGGTGGAAGACCTGCTCACCCGCGCCGTCTGCCGCTGGGCCGGCTGCCCGCTGACGGAGGACGAGGCGCCGCAGCGAGCGGAGGAATTCTCCGCCATGATCAGCGGTGCCGGCGCCATCGGGCCGCGCTTCGTCCACGGCCTGCGACTGCGCCGCCGCACCGAACGCTGGGCCGCCGACCTGATCGAGGGCACCCGCGAGGAACGGGTGATGCCGCCGCCCGACAGCGCCCTGGCCATCATCGCCCGCCATCGCGGCGAGGACGACCGCCTGCTGGATACCCGGGTGGCGGTGCTGGAGCTGCTGAACATCCTGCGGCCGACGGTGGCGGTGGGGCGGTTCATCGTCTTCGCCGCCCTGGCCCTGCACGACCACCCCCACAGCCGCGACCTCGCCGCCTCGGGCGACGACGCCGACCTGGAGTGCTTCGCGCAGGAGGTGCGGCGGTTCTATCCCTTCTTCCCCTTCGTCGGCGGCCGGGTGTTGCAGCCCTTCGAGTGGCGCGGCCACCAGTTCAAGGAAAAGGACTGGGTGATCCTCGACCTCTACGGCACCAACCACGATCCGCGCCTGTGGGAGGAGCCGGAGAGCTTCCGGCCGGAGCGGTTCCGCGACTGGTCCGGTGACCCCAACACCTTCATCCCCCAGGGCGCCGGCGACCATGCCAGCGGCCACCGCTGCCCCGGCGAGCGCACCACCATCGAGCTGATGAAGCGGGCGAGCGCCCTGCTCGCCACCCTGGACTACGAGGTGCCGGCGCAGAACCTGTGCGTCGACCTCGCCCACCTGCCGGCTGAGCCGGAAAGCCGCTACATCATCACCCGCGTGCGGCGGCGCGGCTGAGGCGCCGGCCCCCGCCCGCCCCGCCGGCCCGTCAGGCGTCGCCGTCCGGCGGCAGCGGCGCCAGCGGCTGGCGGGCGGGGCCGTGCAGGATGTCGCCGTCGACGGTGAAGCGGGAGCCGTGGCAGGGGCAGTCCCAGGTGCGGTCCACCGGGTTCCAACCGACGATGCAGCCCATGTGCGGGCAGACGGCGGACACCAGATGCAGCTGCCCGCCGGCATCGCGGTGGGCGGCGACGCGGTGGCCGTCCAGGCTCAGCACCCGGCCGTCGCCGGCGGCCAGGGCATCAAGGTCGCTGCCGCGGCGGCTGAGGTAGCCCGACACCAGTTCCACCCCGGTCTTCAGGTTCTCCGTCACCACCTTGGGGCCGGCGGCCAGCGGCTTGATGCGGCGGGCGTCGAATACCGGCGCCCAGGCGGAGTCGCGGCCGGTGATCAGGTCGGTCAGCAGCATGGCGGCGGCGGTGCCGTTGGTGATGCCCCAGGCGCGGAAGCCGGTCGCCACCAGCACCGCATCGGCGGCGGCGGACGAGCGGCCGATGTAGGGCAGGTCGTCGGCCGGGGTGTAATCCTCGTTGGTCCAGCGCCAGGCAATGCGGTCGATGCCGAAGGACCGCCTTAGATAGTCTTCCAGCGCCGCGAAGGCCTCGCCCTGGGCCGCCGTGTCGCCGGGCTCGTAGGAGCCGCCGACCGCCACCAGATGCAGCCCGTCGGGGCCGCGATGGGTGCGCAGCGAGTGGGTGGGCTGGTCGATGGTGATGACCATGGCACCGCCGGCCACCGGCGCGTCCACCGGCGCCGCCACCACCGGATGCATGGTGGGGAAGGCCTCGGCGAACAGGCCGCCGGTGAGGCCGAGCGGCAGGTGCGTCGCCATCACCACATGGCGGGCGCGGACGGTGCCGTGGGGCGTCACCACATGGTCGGCATGGACGTCGGTGGCGCGGGTGTCCTCCAGCACATGGCTGCCGTCGCCGGGCAGGGTGGCGGCGAGGCCGGCGACGTAGGCGTGGGGGTGGAACTGCGCCTGATCGGTGAACCGCACCGCTGCCGCCACCGGATAGGGCAGGCCGGCATCGCGGGTGAGGCTGGCGGGCAGGCCGAGACGCTGCGCCGCCGCCACCTCGCGCTCGATGCTCTCCACCTGGTCGGCGGCGCGGGTGTAGCAGAGGGCGTCGGCGGGCTCGTGGTCGCAGCGCAGGCCGTGGTCCGCCACCAGGGCGGCGATGCGGGCCATGGCGGCGGCATTGGCCTCGGCGTAGATGCGGGCGGCGTGCTCGCCGTGGCGGCGGATGAGGCGGTCGTAGATCAGGCTGTGCTGGGTGGTGATCTTGGCGGTGGACTTGCCGGTGACCTCGCGCCCCACCCGCCGCGCCTCGATGACGGCGACGGTCAGGCCGGCGTCCTTCAGCAGGCGGGCGGTGGTGATGCCGACGATGCCGCCGCCCACCACCGCCACATCCACCGTCAGGTCGCCGCTCAGGCGGGGGAAGGCGGGGGCGGTGGTAGCGGCGGCGGCGGTCCAGTAGGCGACGGGGTCTGCTGCTGCTGCGCCGGTCATGTCGCTTGCCTCCACGCGGGTGCCGTCTGCCGAGGCAAACGCCGGGCGGCAGGCCGCGTTGCCGGCGGCGTCAGGCGGCGGTGTCGGGGTGGCGCAGCAGGCTGAGGGAGGCGCGCAGGTCGGCCTCGCTGAGGTCGCGGACGATGAAGACGATGCGCGAGCGCCGATCCTCCCCCGGCCAGCGCCGCAGCATGATGGGCGGGTGGAAGATGTGCTGCACGCCGTGGATGACCATGGGCCCCGACAGCCCGACGATGTTGAGCAGCCCCTTGATGCGCAGCAGGTCGCGGCCGCGCAGGCGCATGATGGTTTCCAGCCAGCGGTCCAGGCTGTCGCCGTCGATGGGCTGGTCCACCGTCAGGCAGACGGCGCGGATGCGGTCGTCGTGGCGGTTGACGTCGTGGTGGTGGTGGTGCCCGTGGTGATGGTCATGCCCATGGTCATGGTGGTGATCGTGGTCGAAGGCCTCGGCGCGCAGCCAGCCCTGCACGTCCAGGCTCTTGCGCTCCGGCTGGTAGAGGCCGAGGGCGAGCACCTCCGCCGGCGCCACCTCGCCCTGGCGGACCACGAGGCGCGGGGTGGAGGGGTTGAGGGCGTGCAGCCGCGCCGCCAGGGCCTCCAGGTCGCGGTCGGTGGCAAGGTCGACCTTGGTGATGAGCAGGCGGTCGGCCATGGCGGCCTGCTTCACCGCTTCCTCGTGCTGGTTCAGGGTGTCGTGGCCGTTGAAGGCGTCCACCGTCGTCACCACGCCGTCGACGCGGTAGCGCTCCGCCAGCAGCGGCGTCGTCACCAGGGTCTGCAGGATGGGGGCAGGATCGGCAAGGCCGGTGGTCTCGATGATGACGCGGTCGAAGGCCGGCATCTCCCCGCGCTCCCGCCGCACCGCCAGCATGCGCAGGGTCTCCACCAGATCGCTGCGCACCGTGCAGCACAGGCAGCCGCTGTTGAGCAGCACCATGCCATCGTCGTCGGCGGCCTCGCTGCGCTCGATCAGGTCGTGGTCGAGGCCGATGGCGCCGAACTCGTTGATGACCACCACCGTGCGCGCCAGTTCCGGCTGGCGTACCAGATGGTTGAGCACCGTGGTCTTGCCGCTGCCGAGGAAGCCGGTCAGCACCGTCACCGGCAGGCGGTCGTGATCCGGCGGGCCGATCCAGGGGCGCATGACGGGTCCTCGGGCAGTGACAGGGATTTTGTTATACTATAACAAACGGCCCGAGGGTAGGGGGTGCCGCTACAGCGCCCGGGCGGCGGCGGCCAGCGCCTCGATCCGCGGCCAGTCGCCGGCTGCCAGGGCGTCGCGGGGGGCGAGCCAGGTGCCGCCGATGGCGACCACGTTGGGCAGGCTCAGGTAGCTGGCGGCGGTGTCGGGACGGATGCCGCCGGTGGGGCAGAAGCGGGCCTGCGGGAACGGCCCGCCCAGCGCCGCCACCGTCGCCGGCCCGCCAATGGCGGCGGCGGGGAAGGCCTTGAAGCAGGTCAGGCCGGCCTCCAGCCCGCGCATCACTTCGCTGGCGGTGGCGACGCCGGGCAGGAACGGCAGCCCGGCCTCGGCGGTGGCGGCGTAAAGCGCATCGGTGGCGCCGGGGGAGACGATGAACCGCGCCCCGGCCTCGCGGGCGGTGGCGAGGTCGGCGGCGGTGAGCACGGTGCCGGCGCCGACCACCGCCTCGGGCACCTCGGCGGCGATGCGGCGGATGGCCTCGGGGGCGGCGGCGGTGCGCAGGGTGATCTCCAGCACCGGCAGCCCGCCGGCCACCAGGGCGCGGGCCAGCGGCACCGCCTGGGCGGCCTCGTCGATCACCAGCACGGGCACCACGCGGGCGCGGCTCAGCAGGGCGGCGATGGTGTCGGACATGGGCAGGGCTCCGGGTCGGTCAGGGCGGGGACGGGCGGTGCAGGCGGGCGAGCGCCAGCACGCCGGCCAGGGTGGCATCGGCGGCGGCAACGGTTTCGGCGCGGGTGCCGATGATCGCCAGCGCCTCGGCATAGCGGGCGGCCAGCGCCTCGGCACCCACCACCACCACCTCCGGCCGTGGCAGGTAGCCGAGGGCGGCGGCGCCGGCCAGTTCCTCGCCGATCAGCAGGCCGGACAGGAAGGCCGGCACGTCGTCGGCCGCCAGATCGCGGTAGAGCCGGCGGGTGCGGGCGGCGAAGGCATGGGCGAGCAGCCCGGCGCCATCGACGGTGGCCTGGGTGAGGCCGCGGCGGAAGGCCTCGACGCTGCCGGCGGTCGAGCCGATGGCGCCCGCCTCCACCCCCTGGCCGAGCAGGGTGTGGCCGAGCAGGGCGGCATAGACCTCGCCGGTCATGAAGGTGGTGAAGTCCTTCAGCACCCCGTCCACCACCCGCGCCCATTTGCTGTGGGTGCCGGGCAGGCAGAGGATGGCGTTGCGGCGGTCGCTGCGGCCGAGGGCGCCGAGGATCTGCACCTCCTCGCCGCGCATGACGTCGACGCGGTCCGGGGCGTCGCTGTCCACTCGCACGCCGGGCAGCAGCCAGGCGTTGTCCAACCCCGGCGCCGGGATGATGTGGGCGGCGAGATCCTGTGGCCGCAGCGGCAGGGCGGGCTGCGGCGCCGTCGCCCAGCCGGTGGCGGCGCCGACCATGCCGGCCAGATAGACCGGCGGCGGCTCACCCGGCCCGCTGCGCCAGGGCGTCAGCCGCTCGGCGCAGTAGTCGCGGAAGGAGGTGCCGGCCAGCTCCCGCATGCCGCGGCCGTCGGGGATGGTGGCGTGGACGCGGCCGTCGCCGGCCTCCACCAGCCAGGCGCGGAAGGCGGTGGTGCCCCAATCGACGACGATGACGGGATGGGTAGGAGTGGTCATGCGGCGGCCTCCTGCAGGCGGCGCCATTCGGCGGTCAGGGCGCGGTCGGCGGCGGCGGCGGCGGCCGGCGGGCGGCCCGGCACGAACAGGTTGGTGCCGAAGCCGAAGCCGGCGGCGCCGGTGGCATGCCATGCCGCCATGCCGGCGACGTCGATGCCGCCCACCGGCAGCAGCGGCGTGCCCGGCGGCAGCACCGCCCGCAAGTCCTTCAGATAGGCCGGACCCATGCGCGAGGCGGGGAAGATCTTCAGCCCCCGCGCCCCGGCCCGCAGGGCGGCGAAGGCTTCGGTCGGCGTCAGGCAGCCGGGCAGCGGCACCAGCCCGGCCCGCACCCCGGCGGCGATCACCTGCGGATCGGTGTTGGGGGTGACCAGCAGGCTGGCGCCGGTATCGGCCAGCCGGCCCACATCCTCGGGCGTCAGCACGGTGCCGGCGCCGGCCAGCACGCCGTCGGGGCAGTGGCGCACCAGCCGGGCGATGCTGGTGAAGGCATCGGGGGAATTGAGCGGCACCTCGATCAGCCGGAAGCCGGCGTCGATCAGCGCATCGGCGACGGGCAGGATGGTGTCGGGCGTGACGCCGCGCAGGATGGCGACCAGCGGCATCTCCGCCATGGCGCGGGTGAAGGCATCGGCCATGGGTGCTATTCCTTCCAAGGGCGGGTGGCCCGCTGATCGACGATGCGCGGCACCACGCCGCGGGCGGCGTCGGACACCAGATCCATCACGTTGCAGGCGGCGATGTCGAAGCGGCGGCGCTCCATGCGCGCCATGCGCTCGTCGTGCAGGCGGCGGCGGTCGGGATCGTCGAAGGGGCTGACCACCTCCTCCCGCCCGGCCAGGAAGGCGGCGCGGTCGAGCAGGTCGATGCGCCGCTGCGTCAGCTTCAGGCGCAGGATGTCGCCGTCGCGCAGGAAGCCGATGCCGCCGCCGTCGAAGGCTTCCGGCGTCACATGGCCGATGCAGGCGCCCTTGGTGACGCCGGAATAGCGGCCGTCGGTCATCAGGATCGACGATGCCTCCAGCACCCGATGATGGCGCAGGTTCTGGCTGGGCGAGAACATCTCCGGCATGCCGTAGGCCATGGGCCCCTGGCCGGCGATGAGGAAGGCGAAGGACAGCCGGTGCGCCTCCAGCAGCGCCCGGAAGTCGGCGGCCGCAGCATCGCCGCCGCTGCCGCCGTTGCGGGTCACCACGGCGGCCATCAGGGCGTCGTCCACCCCCTCGGTCGCCCGCAGGCGGTCGAGCAGGTCTTTCGAGGCGAAGTCGGCGTTGCAGACGTGTTCGTTCTCGTAATAGCGCACGACGAAGACATGGTCGTCGAAGTGGGCATATTGCTCGTCCGACATGCCCGAGACCTTGACGACGCAGGTGTCGAAGAAGCTGCCGGTCAGCACCTCGACGCCCGACATCTTGCGCACCGGCGCCGTGCGGATCACCGCCGCCTCGCCCAGCGCCGGGTCCACCGGGCTGGTCAGGCCGGCGGTGCGCTGGCGCCAGGTGGTGCCGGTGACGGTGGGCGCGTCCAGGTCCATGGGGATGCCGAGGTCGCTGAGCACGCGATAGAGGCTTTCCATGCCGCGATGCTGCCCGGCCAGGAATTGCTGCGCCAGCACGAAGGTGTCGCGGTTCTCGGTCAGGCTGTGGGCGAAGACCTCCGGCACCGGCGTCGCGTCGCGGATGGCGCGGTAGTCGTCGATGGTCACGTCGAAGCCGGCATGGCGCATGATGCAGGGCAGGTGCAGCAGCATGTTGCTGGACGAGCCGGTGGCGTTGTGGATGCGCACCACATTGGCGAAATTGGCCCGCAGCAGGTTGCAGACGCTGAACTCCGGCTTGTTGAGCAGGGCGAACAGGCCGTCCACCCCCTGCGCCACCACCCGGTCGCCGGGCAGGGTGGTCAGCAACTCCAGCTCCGGCGGCGTCAGGCCGAAGGCGGCGAGCATGGTGCGCGACGAATTGCCGGTGCCGTTGAAGGCGCAGATGCCGCCGTGGCTGTCGCAGGTGTGTTCCGCCAGGGCATTCAGAAGCCGGCGTTCGGTGTCGAGGTCGATGAGGTCGAGGTTGCGGGCGCGCTTCAGCTGACCGGCGAAGGCCTCGTCCGACGAGCACTGCAGGATGTACTTGAGGTTGCCCTCGATGTCCTCCGCCAGTTCGCCGTGGCCGGCATCGCGGGCGGCGCGGGCGAGCGCTTCCAGGTCGGCGCGGGTGTCGCCGGGGATCTTGCCGCCCTTCAGGACGTGCTCGGGTGCGAAGACGGCCCACACCGGCGCCTGATCGCCACGGTGGCGACGGGCGACCTCGGCGGCGGCGAGGCCGGAGAGGATGGCGCTCGGGCTCTTGTCGCAGCCGGCCAGCACATAGGCGGCGTGGTAGCTGTGGCCTTCGAAGGTGATGTTCACCGCCCGCGCGGTATCGTTGCGCGAGGCCAGGCTGTAGCTCTGGCCGATGTTGTTCTGCGCCGTGCCGTCGCAGATGACGGGAACGGCGAAGGCAAACGGCACGCCGCCGTTCTGCCACACCCGCGCGGCGGCCATGAGGGTATGGGCGCGGTCGAGCAGGTGGGCCGGATGGTCGGCGCTGCCGGCGATGATGGCGATGCGCGGCCGGTTGGCGACCAGCCGCTGCACCACCTCCTTCACCGTCACGCCCGGCAGGTTCGCCAGCGGGCTCGACGGCGGCAGTTCCTTGCGGGCGTCCTCCAGCAGGCGGACGACGGTGATCGGCTCGTTGGCAAGGCCCTGGATGCAGTCGCGGTAGGGGTTCGCCCGTTCGCGGATGGTGATGGGTTCGTTATGGCCCCGTTGGTCTTCTACCATTCGGCTATGCTCCCGTCGTCGTGGCGCCACACGGGGTTCCGCCAGCGGTGGCCTTCGCGGGCGCGCTCGATCACGAAGTCCTCGTTGATCTCGACGCCGAGGCCGGGGCCGGTCGGGATGGCGGTGTAGCCGTCCACGATGGCCAGCGGCGCCGGGTCGACCAGATAGTCGAGCACGTCGTTGCCGGTGTTGTAGTGGATGCCCATGCTCTGCTCCTGAATGAACGCATTGTGCGACACGGCGTCCAGGTGCAGCGAGACGGCCAGCGTCAGCGGGCCGAGCGGGCAGTGGGGGGCGAGGGCGACATCGTAGGTTTCCGCCAGGGTGGCGATCTTGCGCCCCTCGGTCAGGCCGCCGCAGTGGGACAGGTCGGGCTGCACGATGTCGACGCAGCGCGCCTCCAGCACCGGGCGGAAGTCGTAGCGGCTGAACAGCCGTTCGCCGGTGGCGATGGGATAGCCGAGGCCGCTGGTGATCTGCGGCAGGCAGTGCAGGTGCTCGGGCAGCACCGGCTCCTCGACGAACAGTGGATGATAGGGCTCCAGCTCGCGCAGCAGAACCTTGGCCATGGGGCGATGGACGCGGCCGTGGAAGTCGATGGCGATGCCGACATCGGGGCCGACCGCCTCGCGCGCTTCCGCCACGCGGGCGACGGCCTCCTCGATCTTGCGGTGGCTGTCGACGATCTGCATTTCCGGCGTGCCGTTCATCTTGAAGGCGGTGAAGCCCCTGGCCACCACCTCCTTCGCCTGCCGGCCGATGTCGCCCGGCCGGTCGCCGCCGAGCCAGCAGTACATGCGCATGCGGTCGCGCACCCGGCCGCCCAGCAGCTCATGCACCGGTACGCCGAGCGCCTTGCCCTTGATGTCCCACAGCGCCTGGTCGATGCCGGCGATGGCGCTCATCAGGATCGGTCCGCCGCGGTAGAAGCCGCCGCGGTAGAGCGTCTGCCAGATGTCCTCGATGCGGCGCGGGTCCTTGCCGATCAGGTAGTCGGCGAACTCCGCCACCGCCGCCTCCACGGTGGCGGCGCGGCCTTCGATGACCGGCTCGCCCCAGCCGCTGATGCCGGCGTCGGTCTCGATCTTCAGGAACAGCCAGCGCGGCGGCACCTGCCAGGTGGTCAGCTTGGTGATCTTCATGATGGCAACTCCTAGTCCAGCATCCACATGGCAAGCGGCGGGTAGAACAGCAGCGCGGCCAGGACCATGAGCTGCAGCACGATGAACGGCGCCACCGAGGCATAGATGTGCTTGAGGGTGATGTCCGGCGGCGCCACGCCCTTCAGGTAGAAGGCGGCGGGGCCGAACGGCGGGCTGAGGAAGCTGACCTGCATGTTGACGGCGAACAGGATGCCGAACCAGATCGGGTCGTAGCCCAGCTTGACGACGATGGGCACGAAGATGGGCAGCGCCAGCATGGCGATGCCGATCCAGTCCAGGAACAGGCCGAGCACCAGCAGGATCAGCATCATCACCATGATGATGACCACCGGCGGCGCGTCGATGCCGAGGATGGTGCTGGAGACGAAGGCGTTGCCGCCCATCAGGTTGTAGACGCCCACCAGCGCCGCGGCGCCGATGCCGATCCAGATGATCATGCCGCAGGTGTTGATGGTCTGCACCACCGCCTCGCGCACCAGGCCGAAGGTCAGCTCGCGGCGGACGATGGTGGCGGCGAACACGCCGGCGACGCCCATGGCGGCCGCCTCGGTCACCGACGCGATACCGCCGTAGATGGTGCCGAGCACCAGGAAGGCGATCATGCCCGGCAGGATGATGGCGCGGAACGCCTTCAGCTTTTCCGAAAACGGCATGTGCGCTTCCTCGGGGCTCAGCGGCGGGCCGAGGTCGGGGTTGCGGATGGTGCGGAACAGCACATAGGCGATGTAGGACAGCATCAGCAGCACCGCCGGGGTGATGGCGGCGGTGAACAGGTCAGCGATGGAGACCGAGGCGATCAGGCCGTAGATGATCAGCACGATCGACGGCGGCATCATGGTGCCGAGCGAGCCGCCGGCGCACACCACGCCGATGGAGATGTTGCGGTCATAGCCGAGGCGCAGCATCTGCGGCAGGGCGAGGATGCCGAGCAGCACGATCTCGCCGCCGATGATGCCCGACATGGCGGCCAGGAAGAACGCCACCACCAGGGTCTGCACGGCGACGCCGCCGGGCACCCGCCCGGCCAGGATGCGCATGGCGTTGAACAGGTCGCGGGCGATGCCGGAGCGGTCGAGCAGGCTCGCCATGAAGACGAACATGGGCACCGCCACCAGCGAATACTCGGTGATGAAGCCGTAGACGCGGGCGGTCACCAGCGGCAGGGCCATGGGGCCGAACCAGCCGAAGGTGAAGGCAAGGGCGACGAGGCCGGTGACGAAGGCAAGCGGCAGGCCGGTCAGCAGCAGCAGGAAGATGCTGCCCACCAGGACATAGGTGCCAAGCTCGATGCCCATGGCGGAAAAGCCGAGGTTCATCATGATGTCAGCCCTCCTTGCGGGCCGGGGCGGCGGTGCCGCCGGTGCCGGTGCTGCCGGTGCCGGTACCGTTGCCGTTGCCGTTGCCGTTGCCGTTCGCGGCGTCGTCGTAGCCCTTGCCGCGCAGCGCCTGCCACAGGTGGACGATGGTCTGCACCAGCATGACGCCGACGGAAATCAGGATGACGGTCTTGATCCAGGCCGGGAACGGCGGGTTCCACGAGGTGCCGGAGCGTTCCAGCTGGATGACGCCGGTGGGGGCGTGGGTGGCCTTGTAGAACATCACCCAGGCGGCATAGGTCATGCCGGCCAGGAAGATGAAGGTCAGCACCCCGTTCAGCACGTCCAGCCAGCGCCGCGCCCGCGGTGACGCGGCATCGTAGAGCAGCCGCACGCGGATGTGCTTGTCGCGCGCCATGGCGATGGGGCCGCCAAGGGCGAAGATGACGGCGATGAGGAACACCGTGGTCTCGTGCACCCACGACGTCGGGCTGTGGAACAGGTAGCGGGCGATGACCTCGTAGACGCTGATCATGGCCGCCACCAGCACCAGCCAGGCGGCCACCTTGCCCGCCTCGGCCACCAGGGCGTCGAGGACGGACCGCATGTGGCCTTCCTGGCCGCTGCGGTCGATGGGCTGCACGCCGGCGTCGGTGTTCGACAGCTCCTTGAAGGCGTCGCGGTCGGATGGGCGGATCTTCGGAGGGGTGGTCATGACGGAATACCTCGCGCGACGCGCCGGGCGGGCCGGCACGGAACCGTCGGTGCGCCACCGGCTGGGCCGGGCCGCAGGGCAGAGGGGAAACGCCGGCTGCCGCGGCGGCGCTGCCTTGCGGGCAGGGGCCGCCGCGGCGGGTGGCGGCGGTTACATCATGTTCCGTTCGGTCAGGAAGGCCGTGACGGAGTCATAGACCTTCTGGGTCATGTCGTTCTTCTTGGCCCAGTTCTTCCACTCTTCCTTGGCGATGTTGCGGAACTTGCGGCGCTCTTCGGCCGGCAGGTCGATGATCTCGATGTTCGGATCGTTACGCGCTTCCTGCACCGCCTTCAGGTCGTTCTTCTTCAGCTCGAACACCATGCGATAGGCGAGCGCGTCGACCGAGGTGGTCAGCACCGCCTTCAGGTCGTCGGGCAGGCCGTCCCAGATGGCCTTGTTCAGCGACACGTCGACCATCGGCAGCGAGTGGAAGCCAGGGTAGGACGGATAGCGGGCGAACTTGTGCAGGCCCTGCGCCTGGTTGGTGGCGAAGACGGTGTAGTCGGCGGCGTCGATGACGCCCTTTTCAAGCGAGGTGTAGACTTCCGAACCCGGCAGGTTCACCGGCGCGGCGCCCGCCTTGGTGAAGATGTCGTAGACCATGCCTTCCGGCGCCCGCACCTTCAGGCCCTTCAGGTCGTCGACGGTGCGGATGGGCTTCTTGGTCGGGAAGGATTCAAGGCCGGTCGCGGCGGCGCCGATCAGGTGGACGCCGTAGGGGTTGACCAGCTCGTTGTACAGCTCCTCGCCGCCGCCGTGGTTCATGTATTCCAGGAACTCCAGCGGGTCGCCCCAGGCGCCCACCAGATTGCCGAGCATGGAGAAGCCGGGGTTCATGCCGGAGAAGTAGCTGGGGTCGGTCAGGTGGCCCTGCAGGATGCCGGCGCCCACCGCTTCCAGCGTCTGGTTGTGCGGCACCACGGCGCCGGTCGGCAGGATCTCGATATGGATGCGGCCGCCGGACATGGTGGCGACGTTGTCGGCCCATTCCTGCTTCAGCCGGTACTGCGGTTCGCCGGCGGTTTCCGAGGTCTGGAACTTCCAGTTGTATTCGGCCGCAATGGCGGTGCCTACAGTCGACATGGCGACAGCGGCGGCCAGGGCGACACCGGCGGCTTTGCCCGCCGCACGGGTGAACGTGAACATGGCTTCCTCCTAGTCTTTCGGGGATCCGGTTGTTGTGGGTGTTGGCGGCAGGGGCCGCAGGGGGGCCGGCGCCTCGGGCGCGGGCGATCGGTTGAGGGCGGTGCGCTTCCACAGGGCCAGCAGCGGGTCGTCGGCTTCGCCTGCCGCCACCAGATCAAGGTCGTAGGCGGTGCGGGCCATGACGCTGCGGGCCGCCTCGAAGGCGTCCTCCGGGCGCCGCAGGCGGATGCATTCCATCAGATGGCGATGACGCTCCAGGCTGTCCTGCAGTTCCTCGGCGGTTTCGTTGGAGGTCCGCACCACCAGCGTCAGCGACGGCCGCAGGATGTGGGCCAGCTGCGACCACACCAGATTGCGGGTGGCGCGGTAGATGGCGGTGTGGAAGTCGACGTCGTAGTCGGTGAAGGTCAGCCCCGCGTCGTCCGGCGTGGTGGTGACGCCGAAGGCGCGCAGCGTGCGTTCCATGCCGTTGAAGGCCTCTTCCATCGCCAGCAGGTCGCGGGCGGTGGCCTTGCGGGCGGCGACGGCGGAGATGAAGGGCTCGGTGGCGTGGCGGAATTCGAAGATCTCGGCCACGAAGGCGGGATTGGGGGCGGCGTATTGCGCCATCCAGCGGGTCAGCAGCGGGTCGAGGGTCTTCCACTCGCGGAAGTCCTCCACCACCGTGCCGTGACCGGAGATGCGGCGGACGATGCCAAGCGCGGTGAGAATCTGCAGGCCGGAGCGCACCGACGGGCGGCTCATGCCGAAGCTCTCACACAGCTCGGTTTCCTTGGGCAGCAGGTCGCCCGGCTTGTAACGGCCGGCGAACAGGTCGGCGGCGAGGCGTTCGGCCACCTGGGTGCCGAGGTCGCGCGCCGCGCTGGGGGAGGAGGAGGGGGCCGGGGGCATCGCTTCCGCCTTTCAAGACCTGATGAACTTTTATACACTATGTCAGACATACACGACAACGAAGTCTTACACTGCACTGCGAAAGTCAGTTTTGCACTGCGGCAAGACGAAGCGTAGTCAACGCCGGTGAGGAAGGACGCGGACATGACGGCAGCCATCGTCGCCCTGGGCGAACCCCTGATGGAACTGAACCAGACTCGCAGCGACGGTGGCGGCTACCTGCCCGGCTTCGGCGGCGACACCTCCAACGCGGTGGTGGCGGCGGCGCGGCAGGGGGCGCCGGCGGCCTACATCAGCGCCGTCGGCTGCGACGCCTTCGGCGACAGTCTGCTGGCCATGTGGCGGGAGGAAGGGGTGGACGTCACCCACGTGCGCCGCGATCCGGGGGCGCCGACGGGGCTGTATCTGGTGTCGCACGGCGCCGATGGGCACCGGTTCTCCTATTACCGTGCCGGCTCGGCCGCCAGCCGGATGACCACCGCCGACCTGCCGCTGGAGGCCATCCGCACGGCCGGCATCTTCCATTGCTCGGCCATCAGCCAGGCCATTTCCACCACCGCCTGCGATGCAGTGTTCGCCGCCATCGAGGCGGCGCGGGGGGCCGGGGTGCCGGTGTCCTACGACACCAACCTGCGGCTGGCGCTGTGGCCGCTGGCGCGGGCGCGGGCGGTGATCGAGGGCACGGCGGCGCTGGCCGACATCGTGCTGCCGGGGCTGGACGATGCCCGCCAGCTGACCGGCCTGACGGCGCCGGAGGCCATCTGCGACCACTACCTGGGCCGCGGCGCCCGAGTCGTGGCGCTGACGCTGGGGGCGGAGGGGGTGCTGGTGGCGACGCCGGAGGAAAGCCGGCGTCTGCCGGGGCGGGCGGTGGCCTGCGTCGATGCCACCGGGGCCGGCGATGCCTTCGACGGCGC
Organism: Caenispirillum bisanense; assembly: GCF_039523075.1. Lineage (NCBI taxonomy): Bacteria > Pseudomonadati > Pseudomonadota > Alphaproteobacteria > Rhodospirillales > Novispirillaceae > Caenispirillum > Caenispirillum bisanense. The sequence goes on along the minus strand of NZ_BAAAEP010000011.1, from coordinate 65,356 downwards.
CTTCCTCGCCCGCCTGCTGGCCGGCGACGATCCGTTCACCGCCGCCGCCTATGCCAATGCCGCCGCCGCCCTGTCCACCACCGGCTACGGCGCCGTCGCCCCCATCCCGCGGGCGGCGGAAGTGCGGGCGCTGCTGGCCCATGAGTAAGGCCCGCACCTTGCGGTGCGGGCCTCAAGAAGCCGGTGGGATGCGGGGCCGGAAAGGACCGGCCCCGTCGACGGCGGCTCAGCGGCCGCCGAGTTCCTGCACCTTCTGGCGCAGCAGCTGGTTCAGGCCGCTGACGCCGGAGCGGGAGACGACCGAGTCGTATTCCGAGCGGTAGGTGAGCGCCATGGAGACGCCTTCGACCACGATGTCGATGACCTGCGGCTGGCCGCCGCGGTCGCGCAGGCGCCAGATGATGTTCACCGGCTGGCCGCCCTGCGGCGCCACCACCCGCGACTCGACGAAGATGCCGGCGTCGCCGTCGGGCTGGGTGCCGGTGACGTCCAGGCGCTGGCCGTTGTACTCGTCGAACCGCTGGGCCCAGATCAGCACGTTGTAATCGCGGAACAGCTGCTTGAATTCCTGCTGTTCCTCCGGCGTCGCGGCGCGCCAGTGGCGGGCGAGCACGAAGCGGGCGGTGGTGTCGACATCGAAGGTTTCGATGAACATGTCGCGGAAGCGGCGCGTGCGCTCTTCCACCGGCACGTCGGCGGCCAGGATGTTGTTGATGCCGCGGTCGGCGATGGAGGAGATGAACTGCTTCGCCTGGTCGGGCGCGATTTCGGCGTGCGCCGCCACGGGCGCGACCGTCAGGGTCGCGGCGACGAACAGCGGCGCAAGGAAACGGCGGATCATGTGTCTACCCTACTGGTGGTGTCCGGTCACAGTCTACGCACGGCAGCCGCGACCGGATGCCTCACTTGGCCGTGACCGCCGGCCTCAGTTGGTCGGCGGCGTGGCGGGGGTGGCGTCGTCGGCGTCCGGCATGTCGAAGTTGTAGTCCGGCAGCATGTCGCCGGCCGCCTGGTTGCGGATCTGCGCCGCCCGGTTCTGGGCATAGGCGCTGCGCAGGGTGGCGTAGAAGTCGACGGAGCTGGCGCGCATGTCGTCGTAGGTCGGCATCAGGCGGGCGCGGCGGTCGATGCCGGCGGCGATGGGACGACCGTAGAGGAAGCCCTCGGCGTCATGGGCGCGGGCGATGTGGTTGAACGGATCGAGGAACGAATCGACCACGCGGCCGGTCAGGTCGCGGGCGTTGGTCGGGCCGATCAGCGGCAGGAACAGGAACGGACCGTCATCGACGCCCCACACCGCCAGGGTCTGGCCGAAGTCCTCGGGCTCCGCCTCGAAGCCCGCCTCGCCGGCGAAGTCGAGCATGCCCGCCAGGCCGAAGGTGGAGTTCAGGGTGAAGCGCATGAAGGTGTTGAAGGCGCGCTCGCCGTCGCCCTGCAGCACGTTGTTGAGGAAGACGATGGGCTCGCCCAGGTTGGTCAGGAAGCTGTGCACGTAGTACTGCACCTGGCCCGGCAGCACGTTCTTGTAGGTCCAGGCCGCCGGACGGATCACCGCCTGGTCGAGCACGTCGTGGACCTGGTACATGGCGCGGTTGAACGGCTCGATCGGATCGGCCACGGCCTGCCCGTCGGCCGGCGGCTGCGTGGCGCAGCCCGTCAGGGTCAGGGCAAAGACGGCGCAGGCGATGGTCTTGGCGGTGCTCTTCATACCGGTCCAGCTTTCATGTCGATCCCGGATCGCCCGGCGCGAGCCGTCAAGCCCCCGCGTGCGGTGCCCCGTGGCAGATCCCCCCGACGCCCGCGCATCCGGCGCGCAGACGCTCTCCTGTAATGCAGGTACCACAGGAGCATCTTGTTTACCAGTTTCCCGTCAAGGCCTTGCACCGGTGGCGACACACCCTGTTGCAGATATGCCGCAGTGCGGCAGCGGCGGGCGGGAGCGAAGCCGCGGCGGGGGCGGCGACGGGTCGGGCGCGTCAAGGCGCTGGACAACATATAAAGATATCTTTATATCATGATCCCAGAGAGGGCGCCGCCGTCGGCGGCTGCCCGCAGGATCGCGGCGACGGAGGTGCAGGGTGACGGGAACGCTGGAGTCGGTGCTGGCCGGACTGCGCGGCGCGGGGGAGGAAACCCGCCTGCGCCTGCTGGCCCTGTGCGCCCGCGGCGAACTGACGGTGTCGGACGTCACCCGCATCCTCGGCCAGAGCCAGCCGCGCGTCTCCCGCCACCTGAAGGTGATGGAGGAAGCGGGCCTGCTGGAGCGTTTCCGCGAAGGTGCCTGGGTGCTCTACCGCTTTGCCTACGACGGCCCCGGCGCCGCCCTGGCGCGAGCCATCGTGCCGCTGCTCGACCCCGACGACCCGGTGCTGGCGCTCGATCTCCAGCGCCTGGCCGCCCTGCGGGCCGAGCGCGATGCCGAGGCCGCCGCCTACTTCAGCCGCAATGCCGAGGAATGGGACCGCATCCGCACCCTGCACGTCGACGATGCCGAGGTGGAGCGCCGCCTGCTCGCCCTGCTGCCGCCCGAGTCGGCGGGGGAACTGCTGGACGTCGGCACCGGCACCGGCCGCATGCTGGCGCTCTACGGCCCGCATGTGGAGCGCGCCATCGGCATCGACCGCTCGCGCGAGATGCTGGCCGTCGCCCGTATGAACCTGGACCGCGCCGGCCTCGCCAACTGCATGGTGCGGCAGGGCGACATGTACCAGCTGCCGGTGCCCGATGCCGCCGTCGACAGCCTGATCGTCCACCAGGTGCTGCACTTCGCCGAACGCCCCGCCGAGGCGCTGGCCGAGGCCGCCCGCGTGCTGCGCCCCGGCGGCCGGCTGGTGGTGGTGGATTTCGCCCCCCATGCCCTGGAAGAGCTGCGCGAGGCCCACAGCCACCGCCGACTCGGCTTCGCCGACAAGGAGGTGTTCGACTGGTGCGCCGCCGCCGGCCTGACGCCGCGCCGGGTGGAGCATCTGCCGGGCTCGCCGCTCACCGTCACCCTGTGGCTGGCCGACAAGCCCGCCGACCGCTCCGAGTCCGCACCGCCGCCGCTGCCGACCGCCGTTGCCGAGGAGACCACCCCGTGACCACCGCCGCCGACCACACCCTCGCCGCCCTGCGCGCCGGCCTGCCCATCGCCGCCCCCTGCGACGGGCCGTTCGACATCAGCTTCGAGTTCTTCCCGCCGAAGACCGAGAAGATGCAGGACAGCCTGTGGGCCTGCGTGGAGCGGCTGGCGCCGCTGCATCCCAAGTTCGTGTCGGTCACCTACGGCGCCGGCGGCTCGACGCGGGAACGCACCCACGACACCCTGGTCGCCATCCGCCAGAAGACCCACCTGGAACCGGCGGCGCACCTCACCTGCGTCGGTGCGACGCGGGAGGAAGTGGACGCGGTGGCGCGGCATTACTGGGAGTCGGGCATCCGCCACATCGTCGCCCTGCGCGGCGATGCGCCGGAAGGCAGCGGCGGCTACACGCCGCATCCCGGCGGCTATGCCTATGCCGCCGATCTGGTGGCGGGGCTGAAGAAGGTGGCCGATTTCGAGGTCTCCGTCGCCGCCTACCCGGAAACCCACCCGGAGGCGCTGTCGGCCGATGCCGACCTGGAGAACCTGAAGCGCAAGGTGGATGCCGGCGCCAGCCGCGCCATCACCCAGTACTTCTTCAACCCGGAAGACTTCCTGCGCTTCCGCGACCGGGTGGCGGCGGCCGGCATCGCGGTGCCGCTGGTGCCGGGCATCCTGCCGGTGACCAACTTCGCCACCGTCTGCAAGTTCTCCGCCGCCTGCGGGGCCGGCATTCCGGCCTGGATGCACGGCCTGTTCGACGGCCTGGACGCCGACCCGGAGACGCGGAAGCTGATCGCCGCCACGCTCGCCATCGAAACCTGCCGCTCGCTCGCCGCCAACGGGGTGAAGGAGTTCCACTTCTACACCCTGAACCGCGCCGACCTCACCTACGCCATCTGCCATGTGCTCGGCGTGCGTGCCAAGGCCGCCGCCGCGCCCGACGCCGCCGTCTCCGCCTGATCCGTCCCGACTCGTCCGTTCCGCTCCGTTCCGACCGCCAGCAGGGTATCGCCGCCATGACCGACTTTCTCGACCACCTGAACGACCGCGTGCTGCTGTGCGACGGCGGCATGGGCTCGCTGGTGCAGGCCATGAGCCTGACGGTGGACGGCGACTTCATGGGCCGCGAGAACTGCACCGAGATCCTCACCCGCTCGCGCCCCGACGTGATCCGCGAGATCCACGCCCGCTATTTCGCTGCCGGGGCCGATTGCGTCGAGACCAACACCTTCGGCGGCAGCCCCATCACGCTCGGCGAGTTCGACCTGTCGGACGAGGCCTTCGACCTGAACAAGCGGTCGGTGGAGATCGCCCGCGAGGCGGCGGAGCAGTTCGCCGACGGCCGCCGCCGCTTCGTGCTGGGCGCCATCGGGCCGGGCACCAAGTTGCCGAGCCTCGGCCATATCGACTACGACCGCCTGGAAGCCGCCTTCGCCGTGCAGGCCGACGGGCTGATCGCCGGCGGCTGCGACGCCATCCTCATCGAGACCTGCCAGGACCCGCTGCAGGTGAAGGCCGCCGTCAACGGCAGCAAGATCGCCCGCGCCAGGCACGGCATCGCCATGCCGATCCTGGTGCAGGTGACGGTGGAGACCACCGGCACCCTGCTGGTCGGCACCGACATCGCCGCCGCCGCCACCATCATGGAAAGCCTGGGCGTCGACAGCCTTGGCCTCAACTGCGCCACCGGGCCGCAGGAAATGGCGGAGCATGTGCGCTGGCTGGCGGAAAACTGGCCGCGCGCCATCACCCTGCAACCCAACGCCGGCCTGCCGGAACTGCGCAACGGCCAGACCTATTATCCGCTGACGCCGAAGGAACTGGCCGACTGGCACCGCCGCTTCATCCTGGAGGACGGGGTGAACATGGTCGGCTCCTGCTGCGGCTCGACCCCCGAGCACACGGCGGCGGTCGATGCCATGCTGACCGAGATGGGGCAGGGTGCCCGCCCGCCGGTGGTGCGCCGCTCCGTCCACTGGGTGCCGGGGGTGGCGTCGCTCTACGGCCGCGTCGATCTGCGGCAGGAAAACGCCTTCCTGTCCATCGGCGAGCGCTGCAACGCCAACGGCTCCAAGAAGTTCCGCGAGTTGCAGGACGCCGAGGACTGGGACGGCACCGTCGCCATGGGCCGCGAGCAGGTGAAGGAAGGCAGCCACACGCTGGACGTCTGCACCGCCTTCGTCGGCCGCGATGAAATCTCCGACATGACCAATGTCATCACCCGCATGCGCGGGTCGGTGAACGCGCCGCTGGTGATCGACTCGACCGAGACGCCGGTGATCGAGGCGGCGCTGAAGCTTTACGGCGGCAAGGCGATCATCAACTCCATCAACTTCGAGGACGGCGAGGGCCATGCCGCCGAGCGCCTGCAGCTGGCGAAGAAGTACGGCGCCGCCGTCATCGCGCTGACCATTGATGAAGAGGGCATGGCCAAGACCGCCGAGGCCAAGCTCGCCATCGCCAGGCGGCTGTATGACTTCGCCGTCAACACCCACGGCCTGCCGGCGTCGGACCTGATGTTCGACCCGCTCACCTTCACCATCTGCACCGGCAACGATGACGACCGCCGCCTGGGGCTGGAGACGCTGGAGGCCATCGAGCGCATCGCCACAGACCTGCCCGAGTGCCAGATCATCCTCGGCCTCTCCAACATCTCGTTCGGCCTGAAGCCGGCCGGGCGGCATGTGCTCAACTCGGTGTTCCTCGACCATGCGGTGAAGCGCGGCATGACCGGCGCCATCGTGCATGTCTCCAAGATCATGCCGCTGCACAAGATCCCGGCGGAGGAAGTGAAGGCCGCCGAAGACCTGATCTTCGACCGCCGGGCGGAGGGCTACGACCCGCTGCACGCCTTCATCGACCTGTTCAAGGACCGCACCGTCGCCACCGCCGTGAAGACCCGGCCGGAAACGGTGGAGGAGCGCCTGAAGCAGCGCATCGTCGACGGCGACCGTCAGGGGCTGGAGGACGACCTCGCCGAGGCCATGAAGACCTACCCGCCGCTGGAGATCATCAACTCCCTGCTGCTCGACGGCATGAAGGTGGTGGGGGAGCTGTTCGGCTCCGGCCAGATGCAGCTGCCCTTCGTGCTGCAGTCGGCGGAAACCATGAAGGCGGCGGTGGCGTGGCTGGAGCCGCACATGGAGAAGGCGGAAGGTCAGGCCAAGGGCACCATCGTGCTGGCGACCGTGAAGGGCGACGTCCACGACATCGGCAAGAACCTGGTCGACATCATCCTGACCAACAACGGCTATCGCGTCGTCAACCTGGGCATCAAGCAGCCCATCGCCACCATCATCTCGGCGGCGAAGGAGCATAAGGCGGATGCCGTCGGCATGTCGGGCCTGCTGGTGAAGTCCACCGTCATCATGCGCGAGAACCTGGAGGAAATGACCCGCGAGGGCCTCGACCTGCCGGTGATCCTGGGCGGTGCGGCGCTGACGCGGGCCTACGTCGAGACCGATTGCGTGAATGCGTATGGCGCCAAGCGTGTCGCCTATGCCCGCGACGCCTTCGACGGCCTCAACCTCATGGCCCGCATCGCCGACGGCCAGTTCGACGCCGTGCTGCAGGAGGCGCAGGCCAAGCGCGCGTCCAAGCCGTCCAGCCGCAACCCCGCCAAGGTGGCGGCGGAGGCAGCCAAGCAGGTGCAGCGCCCGGTGGACTGGGACGTGGTGAACCTGCGCCGCCGCGAGCTGGCGGCCAACGCGCCGGTGCCGACGCCGCCCTTCTGGGGTGCCCAGGTGGTGGAGAACGTGCCGGTCAAGGCGCTGGTGCCCTACCTGTCGGAAACCATGCTGTTCCAGTTCCAGTGGGGCTTCAAGAAGGCCGGCCGCTCGCTGGCCGAGTGGAAGAAGTGGGCCGACCAGGAAGTCCGCCCCATCCTCGCCCGCCTGGTTGCCCAGTGCGAGGCCGAGCAGATCCTCCGCCCGCAGGCCATCTACGGCTACTGGAAGGCGGCTTCGCACGAGAACACGCTCATCGTCTTCGACCAGGACGGCGAGACGGAACTGACCCGCTTCGACTTCCCGCGCCAGAATGCCGAGGACGGCATCTGCATCGCCGACTTCTTCCGCGACGTCGAGTCGGGTGAGCGCGACGTGGTCGGCTTCCAGATCGTCACCATGGGCCAGCAGGCGTCGGACATCGCGCGGCAGTGGTTCGCCGACAACCGCTACCAGGATTACCTCTACCTGCACGGCCTGTCGGTGGAGATGGCCGAGGCGCTGGCCGAATACACCCACAAGCGCATCCGCGCCGAACTGGGCTTCGCGAGCGAGGAAGGCCGCGACATCGAGCGCCTGTTGAAGCAGGAATACCGCGGCAGCCGCTACAGCTTCGGCTATCCGGCCTGTCCCAACCTGTTCGACCAGGAAAAGCTGCTGGCCCTGCTGGGGGCGGAGCGCATCGGGGTGGTCATGGCCGAGGAAGGCCAGCTCCACCCGGAACAATCCACCTCCGCCCTGGTCTGCCACCACCCGCAGGCCAAGTACTTCAACGTATGATCGGGGTTGGGGGCGGCCTTTCCCCGCCCCACCCTCACTTCCTCCGTCCCGGCAGCAGGTCGACGATCATGTCGCGGATGCTCTGGCGCAGCATGCTGCCGGCTTCCGGGTCGCCTGACCACAGGCTGGCCAGGAAGGCGCGGGCGTTCTGCGGGCGGATGTGGGGCGGCAGGGGCGGGACGTTGGGGTCGGTGCGGACCTCCACCACCGTCGGGCCGGGGTGGGCGAGGGCGGCGTCCAGCGTCTCGCCGATCTGCTCCGGCCGGTCGATGAAATAGCCCTTGAGCCCCACCAGCTCGGCATAGCGGGCATAGGGGAAGTCGGGCAGCGTCTGCGAGGCGGGGAACTTGGGCACCCCGTCCTGGGCCCGCATCTCCCACGTCACCTGCGCCAGGTCGCGGTTGTTCAGCACCAGCACCAGCAGGCGCGGGTCGCGCCACCGCTTCCAGGTGGCGGCGATGGTGATGAGGCCGTTGATGCCGTTCATCTGCATGGCGCCGTCGCCGACGCAGGCGATCACCGGCCGGTCCGGCCAGGCGTACTTGGCGGCGATGGCATAGGGCACCGCCGGCCCCATGGTGGCGAGCCCGCCCGACAGCGTCGCCCGCATGCCGTCGCGCAGGCGGAGGTCGCGGGCGAACCAGTCGGTGGCGGTGCCCGAATCGGCGGTCAGCACCACGCCGTCGGGCAGGCGCGGCGACAGTTCCCGGAACACCCGCTGCGGGTTGACCGGGTCGGCCTCCACCATCGCCTTCTCGTCCAGGGTCTGCCACCACCGTTCGATCCCCTGTTCGATGCCGTGGCGCCAGCTGCGGTCGGTCTTCGGCGTGATGAGCGGCAGCAGCGCCCGCAGGGTGTCGGCGGCATCGCCGCACAGCGGCGCCTCCATGGGGTAGCGCAGGCCGAGCATGGCGGGGTTGATGTCGATCTGCACGCCGCGCGCCTTGCCTTCCTCGGGCAGCCACTCGGAATAGGGAAAGCCGGAGCCGATCATCACCAGGGTGTCGCAGCCTTCCATCATGTCATAGCTCGGCCGGGTGCCGAGCAGGCCGATGGAGCCGGTGACGAAGGGCAGGGTGTCGGGCAGCACGTCGCGTCCGACCAGCGCCTTGGCGACGCCGGCGCCGGTCTTCTCCGCCAGCTCGATCACCTCCGCCTTGGCATCGCGGGCGCCCTGGCCGACCAGGATGGCGACGCGCTGGCCGGCGTTGATGATGTCGGCGGCGGCGCGCAGGTCGTCTTCCTTCGGCACCACCCGCGGCCGCGTGTAGCCGACGCCGGAATGGACCGAGCCATGGGCCCGCGGCGGCGTCTCCACCGCCGGTTCCTCCTGCAGGTCCTTCGGCAGGATGATGGTGGCGATGGTGCGCTCCGACAGGGCGATGCGGAAGGCGCGGTCGACCAGGTGGCGCACCTGGGCCGGCGAATCGGCCCGCTGGCAGAAGCCGCTGACGTCGGCAAACAGGGTCTCCAGCGCCACTTCCTGCTGATAGTGGCCGCCGAGCGCCATGCGCGCCTGCTGCCCCACCACCGCCACCACCGGAGCATGGTCCAGCTTGGCGTCGTAGAGGCCGTTGAGCAGGTGGATCGCGCCGGGGCCGGAGGTGGCGAGGCAGACCCCCACCTCGCCGGTCAGCTTGGCGTGGCCGGCGGCCATGAAGGCGGCCAGTTCCTCATGCCGGGCCTGGACGAACTCGAAGCGGTCCTCGCGCCGGTGCAGGGCGGCCACCAGCTCGTTGATGCCGTCGCCGGCGTAGCCGAACACCCGGCTGATGCCCCATTGGCCCACCCGGTCCCAGAAGAAGTCACCCACCGTCTTCGCCATGGCCGCACCCGTCCTGAAAGGTTCCCGTCGGTCTGACGGGGGAACGGGCAGGGGCACGCCGGGGGTTGCCTGATCCTCACCGATTCGCACCGCCGGCGGGCGGCTGTGGCAGAAATACACGCCCCGCTGGCGCGGCCGGCAGATTTTTTTGCGCGCCGTCCAAGTGCCTGAGACTCAACCTGAATCCTCACCTGCCATCGAAGGGGATCATGATAAGGATCGGCATTTCCGTGACAATTCGGCAACAACCCCCGTCAAAGCGCCCTTTTGATGCCACGATTGTGGAACTATCTCATCCTCGCGCCGTTTGTGGCGTGTCGTTCAGACAACGGAGGACCATCGTGTGAGCCGGATGTCACGCATCCCGGTCGCCGCGCTGATCGCGGCGGGTCTTGCCCTGGCCTCGCCGGCCGTGGCGCAGGATTCGGAAGAGAGTTTCGAGGTGGGTGTCGCGTCGTGGTACGGGTCGGAGTTCGCCGGCAGCATCACGGCGAGCGGCGAACCGTTCCGCCCCGGCGCCCTGACCGCAGCGCATCCGACCCTGCCGCTTGGCACGGAGGCGAAGGTGGTCAACCTGCAGAACGGCCGCGAGGTCGTTGTGCGCATCAACGACCGTGGACCCTTCCACGGCGACCGGATCATCGACCTGTCCGAGCGCGCGGCCCGCATGCTGGCCATGCGCGACAACGGACTGGCCCAGGTGCGGGTGGAACCGCAGATGTGATGCCAGGCGGGCAAGCCGCCGTCAGGGCGCGCCGCCTGCATCCGCTTCCACCCACGAACCGCAAGGCCCCCGACCGCAGAAGGCGGCGGGGGCCTTGTTCCTTTTGGGGCCGGTCCGGCGCGGCGGGATCAGCCGCCGACCGCCAGCATCACGTGGTCCGGTCCCTGGCGGCGGGCCGCCAGCAGCGCCTTTTCCGCCCGCCCGAGCAGCCGTTCCACCGAATCGCTGCCGCATTCGGCGGCGCCGATGCACACCAGGCAGGCCGGACCGTCGCCCTCGTTGGCGGCGGCCAGGGCCGCCCGCAGCCGCTCGGCCAGCGCCAGCGCCCCGGCGGCGGCGGTGGAGGGCAGCAGCACCGCCAGTTCGTCATAGCCCAGGCGGCCGATCAGGTCGGGCTCGCGCAGCACGCCGGTGCAGGTGGCGGCCAGCCGTCCGAGGATGGCGTCGTCGCCGTTGTCGGAGCTTTCCGCCAGCCCCTCGACACCAATCACCAGCAGGCTGAGGCCGTGGCTGTAGCGGCGGGCGCGCTCCACCTCCTCGGCGGCGCGGGTGAGGAACATGCGCCGCGACAGGGCGCCGGTGACCGGGTCGAGCACCGCATCGCGCCGCCGCTCCACCGCCGCCGCCGGCACCGCCAGCATCAGCCCCAGGCGCGCCGCCAGTTCGGCCGGCGTCAGGCCGGGGCGCAGCACGTCGGTGACCCCGGCCGCCAGCAGCGCCACGGCGGCATCACCGTCGTCCTCCGCCAGCGCCGCCACCAGCCGCACCGCCGGGCCGTCGGCGGCGGCGGGGGCGGCGGCGCGCCGGCACCGGCGCCGAGGCGGGCGGCGGCCTCGGCCTGCTCGGCCGCCGTTCCCCACAGCACCACCACATCGGCCGCCGTCCCCGCCACCGCCGCGACGGTGTCGACAGACGACAGACGGGCGTCCTCCCGCCCCTCAAGGGCGAGAACGACGGGGCGCTGGGCCGGTGAGGGTGTCCCGACGGTGAGGATCTGGAGCATGGGTGGCTCTGCCTTGTTCGGAAAGCGGTCTGGATATTTCCACTGTAGCGAAAACTTTCGGTGAAATCTCCGTCTCCGGGGGTGGTTGTCCGTTCGGCGGCGGCACCGGGGCACCTCCTCCGGTCGCGGTGCGTTGGAACGGGCAGAGACCCTGTTCAACCGCATCGGGAGAAGCCGCCATGGCCGACCGCCCCCACGACCCCGCCGCCGGCGATCCGCAGGCGCTGCGCGACGCCCCTATCGCCGCCAAGGAAACCAAGCCGCACCCCGACATGGGCCGGCCCTCCACCACCACCGGCAACACCACCCGCGCCACCGATGCCGCCACCGGCCTCGGCGCCCCTGGCGGCGGGCAGAAGAGCGGCCCGCTGCGCATGGTCATGATGGCCGTGCTGGCGGTGGTGGCGGTGCTGGTGATCGTCGGCCTGTTCGCCTGAGCCGCCGCGCGGGGTTTCGCGGCGCCCGCAGGCACCTCATGTTAGGCGGATCCGATCACCGCCCGGAGACCGCACCGCATGGCGCCGCGCCCCGATCCCGCCCCTGCCGCCGCGACCGCGACCGCCGCCGCTGACGCCGCCGCCGTCCTCGGCCGCTGCATCGACCAGGCCCTGGGCCGGCAGGACGCCGACCTGGTCATCCGCGACACCCGCTTCCTCAACGTGGTGACGGGGGAGGTGGCGCGCGGCGACATCGCCGTCTGCGGTGACCGCATCGTCGGCACCTACGACTCCTATCGTGGCCGGCAGGAGATCGACGGCCGCGATCTGGTCTGCGTGCCGGGCTTCATCGACACCCACGTCCATTGCGAATCGACGCTGGTGTCGCCGCTGGAGTTCGACCGCTGCGTCCTGCCGCGCGGCACCACCACCGCCATCTGCGACCCGCACGAGATGTGCAACGTGCTCGGCCGCACCGGGCTCGATTATTTCACCGCGGCGGCGGAGGCGACGGCCCTGGACCTGCGGGTGCAGTTGTCGTCCTGCGTGCCGGCCACCGACCTGGAAACGGCGGCGGCCCGGCTGACGGCGGCCGACCTGCTGCCTTACCGTCCTCACCCCAAGGTCATCGGGCTGGCCGAGTTCATGAATGTGCCCGGCGTGCTGCACAAGGACCCGGAGGTGCTGGAGAAGCTGGCCGCCTTCCAGGGCGGCCACATCGACGGTCACGCGCCGCTGCTGTCGGGGCATGATCTCAATGCGTACCTTGCCTGCGGCGTGAAGAACTGCCACGAGACCACTAGCTACGACGAGGCCATGGAGAAGCTGCGCAAGGGCATGCAGCTGCTCATCCGCGAGGGCACCGTCAGCAAGGACGTGGAGGCGCTGCTGCCGGCCCTGACGGCGGAAACCTCCAGCTTCTGCGGCTTCTGCACCGACGACCGCAACCCGCTCGACATCGCCGAGGAAGGCCACCTCGATCACGTCATCCGCAAGGCCATCGCCGGCGGGGCGCCGCTGGCCCATGTCTACCGCGCCGCCACATGGTCGGCGGCCATGGGCTTCGGCCTCTCCGATCGCGGCCTGATCGCGCCCGGCAAGCGGGCCGACATCGTGCTGCTGGGCGACCTGGAGTCGTGCGACGTGCAGGGGGTGATCTCGGCCGGGCGGGTGGTGACGCCGGACCTGTTCGCCGGCCGCCGGGCGCCAGACCCGGTCGGGCTGGACAGCGTGAAGCTGGCGCCGGTGACGGCGACGGCCTTCGCCGCCCCGGCCAGCGGCCCCACCGGCCCGGTCATCGGCATCACCGCCGGCCGCATCGTCACCGAGCACCTGCGCGAATCGCTGCCCTACCGCGACGGCCTGCGCCATGCCGACCCGGCCCGCGACCTGCTGAAGGTCTGCGTGCTGGCCCGCCACGGGGTCAACACCAACATCGGCCGCGGCTTCGTGAAGGGCTTCGGCTTCCGCTCCGGGGCGCTGGCGTCGTCGGTGGGGCACGACAGCCACAACGTCTGCGTCGTCGGCGCCTGCGATGCCGACATGGCGGTGGCGGTCAACCGGCTGATCGAGCTGGGCGGCGGCTTCGTCGCCGTGCAGGACGGCCGGGTGCTGGCCGACCTGCCGCTGCCCATGGCCGGTCTGATGAGCCTCGACCCCTTCGAGCGGGTGCGCGAGCGGCTGGAACACCTGCGCGCCGCCGTCCGCGCCATGGGCTGTCCGCTGCCGGAGCCGTTCCTGCAACTGGCCTTCCTGCCGCTGCCGGTGATCCCCCACCTGAAGATCACCGACAAGGGGCTGGTGGATGTGGACCGGTTCGAGCTGATCGCCGCCTGACGGCAGGCGACCGCCGCCTCAGCCCTCCAGCGCCGCGCGCCGCAGTTCGTAGAGCGCCACGGCGGCGGCGTTGCTGACGTTCAGGCTTTCCATGGCGCCGGTCATGGGCAGGCGGGCGAGGTGGTCGCAGGCTTCCCGCGTCAGCCGACGCATGCCGGTGCCTTCGCTGCCCAGCACCAGCACGATGCGCCCCGCCAGCCTGGCCGCCGCCAGCGTCTGCGGCGCGTCGGCGGCGAGGCCGGCGGTCCACCAGCCGGCTTCCTTCAGGCGGTCGAGCGCCTGCTTGAGGTTGCCGACCCGCACCAGCGGCACCCGCTCCAGGGCGCCGGAGGCGGCCTTGGCGAGGGTGGCGGTTTCCTCCGGCGCGTGGCGGTCCTGGGTCAGCACCGCGACCGCCCCGAAGGCCGCCGCCGAGCGCAGGATGGCGCCGACGTTGTGGGGATCGGTGACCTGATCGAGCGCCAGCACGACGCAATCGCCCTGCGCCTCGCCCAGCCGCACCACGTCGTCGAGGGTGGCGGCGGGCAGCGGGTCGGCCTTCAGGGCGAGGCCCTGGTGGACGGCGCCGGCGGGCAGCAGGTCGTCCAGGCGGGCGCGGTCCACCGGCGTCACCACCGGCACCTCGTCGCGCTCGTCGAGCAAGGGGCGGATCTCGGCCAGCGCCTCGGCGGTGCCCATCACCTCGCGGATGACGCGGGCCGGGTTGGTGAGCGCCGCCTCCACCGGATGACGGCCGTAGAGCCAGCCTTCGCCGCCGCCGCCTTCCCGGCGGGCGCGGGCAGCGGCGGCCTTGTGGGCCGGCTTGCCCTCCTTGCGGGGGCCTTTGTGCGGCGGCTTGCCGGGGCGCTGGGGCATGGGGTGTCCTTTTCTCGCAGGCGGGATGACGGGCCGTGAAAGAGGCGGCCAACGGTTTGTTGGCTAAACGCTTTTTTTCTCGTTGACAAGGCAGGCCCGATCCAATAGTTCAAGGCCTCCGTTGTCACGGCGCCCGGCGCACGGCGGACGATGGAGGGGTGGCCGAGTGGTTAAAGGCACCAGACTGTAAATCTGGCGGCAGCAGCCTACGTAGGTTCGAATCCTACCCCCTCCACCATTTCCCCGCCGCGGTGGCGGCGTCGGAGACAGCGGGGCTTGCGGGTGTAGCTCAATGGTAGAGCCCCAGCCTTCCAAGCTGGTTGTGCGGGTTCGATTCCCGTCACCCGCTCCAGCTTAAAATTCCCAGCATACCAGCATATCGACCTTTCGGACGCACCACCACGACACGGGTTGGAAGATGGCGAAGGAAAAGTTCACGCGGTCCAAGCCGCACTGCAACGTCGGCACGATCGGCCACGTCGACCACGGCAAGACGACGCTGACCGCGGCGATCACGAAGGTGATGGCCGAGCAGGGCGGCGGCCAGTTCCTGGCGTATGACATGATCGACAAGGCGCCGGAAGAGCGTGCTCGCGGCATCACGATTTCGACCGCGCACGTCGAGTACGAGACGGCGAACCGTCACTATGCGCACGTCGACTGCCCGGGCCACGCCGACTACGTGAAGAACATGATCACCGGCGCGGCGCAGATGGACGGCGCGATCCTGGTGGTTTCGGCCGCTGACGGCCCGATGCCGCAGACCCGCGAGCACATCCTGCTCGCCCGTCAGGTCGGTGTGCCGGCGATCGTCGTGTTCATGAACAAGGTGGACCAGGTCGACGACCCCGAGCTGCTGGAGCTGGTGGAGCTTGAGATCCGCGAGCTGCTGTCGAGCTACGACTTCCCGGGCGACGACATTCCCATCGTGAAGGGTTCGGCTCTGGCCGCTCTCGAAGGCAACAACCCGGAGATCGGCGCCAACGCCATCGCCGAGCTGATGAAGGCCGTCGACGAGTACATCCCGCAGCCGGAGCGTCCGAAGGACCGTCCGTTCCTGATGCCGATCGAAGACGTGTTCTCGATCTCTGGCCGCGGCACCGTGGTGACCGGCCGTGTCGAGCGCGGCATCGTGAAGGTTGGCGAAGAAGTTGAAATCGTCGGCCTGAAGGACACCGTGAAGACGACCGTGACCGGCGTCGAGATGTTCCGCAAGCTGCTCGACCAGGGCGAAGCCGGCGACAACATCGGTGCGCTGCTGCGCGGCACCAAGCGCGAAGACGTGGAGCGCGGTCAGGTCCTGGCGAAGCCGGGCTCGATCACCCCGCACACCGACTTCGTGGCCGAGTGCTACATCCTGACGAAGGAAGAAGGTGGCCGTCACACGCCGTTCTTCTCCAACTACCGTCCGCAGTTCTACTTCCGCACCACCGACGTCACCGGCACCATCGCGCTGCCGGAAGGCACCGAGATGGTGATGCCGGGCGACAACATCTCGATCACCGTGTCGCTGATCGCTCCGATCGCCATGGACGAAGGCCTGCGCTTCGCCATCCGTGAAGGCGGCCGCACCGTCGGTGCCGGCGTCGTCGCCAAGATCGTGAAGTAATCTGCTCCGGTCGCGCGGGGCCTGCCGGCTCCGCGCGATTGGGACTTGTCAAGCCGGGGCGATCCGTATATATCGTCCGGCTCCGGTGAGCTTCGGCCCACCGATCCGCTGGTCAGTGCCTCGGCGCTGACCGAAGGGGCCCTAGGGGTGTAGCTCAATTGGTAGAGCACCGGTCTCCAAAACCGGGGGTTGCGGGTTCGATCCCTGCCACCCCTGCCAGCCCTCCCCGGGTTGGCGAGCGCGGCTTCCTTACCGGACATAGCGCGCGTCGGGTCCCCTGACCGCAGGGTTTCGCCGGGTCGGCCTCCGATCCGGCTTTAGAATTTGGACGTGGAACAGCATGGCTAAGACCACCCCGGGCCAGTTCGTCCGACAGGTCCGTACCGAGTTGAGCAAGGTCACCTGGCCGTCGCGCAAGGAGACCACCCTCTCCACGGTCATGGTCTTCATCATGGTGACGCTGGCTGCGCTGTTCTTCCTGATCGTGGATCAGCTGCTCGCCTGGGGCGTGCAGGCGATCTTCGGGCTTGGAGGATAATCTCGCATGGCCGCGCGCTGGTACGTGCTGCACGTCTACTCGGGCTTTGAGAACAAGGTCGCCCAGTCGATCCGCGAACAGGCGGAGCAGAAGGGCATGGCCGACAAGTTCGAGCAGGTCCTCGTGCCGACCGAAGAGGTCGTCGAGGTGCGCCGCGGCGCCAAGGTTCAGGCGGAGCGCAAGTTCTTCCCGGGCTACGTCCTGCTGAAGATGGACATGAACGACGAGACCTACCACCTCGTCACCGGCACCGCCAAGGTCACCGGCTTCCTGGGCGCCAAGGGTCGGCCGTCGCCGATCACCGAGCGCGAGGCCGAGCGGATCATGAAGCAGGTGCAGGAAGGCATCGACCGGCCGAAGCCGTCGGTCACCTTCGAGGTGGGCGAGCAGGTGCGCGTCTCCGACGGCCCCTTCGCCAGCTTCAACGGCCTGGTCGAGGAAGTGGACGAGGAACGGGCCCGCCTCAAGGTTTCGGTCTCGATCTTCGGGCGCTCGACGCCCGTCGAACTGGAATACGCGCAGGTCGAGAAGATCTGACGCGGTGCAGTGTTCCCCGCACCGCCGTCCGCGTGACGGCGGCGCGGGTGTTTTCGTGGGAGGTGGCCCCGAAGTCCTGGGGAGCCAGACCACGACCCTCTAGAAAGTCCTGCCGACGCTATGCGGCAGGCGTGACACAGAGGACATCATGGCGAAGAAGATTATCGGTTTCATCAAGTTGCAGATTCCGGCCGGCAAGGCCAACCCGTCGCCGCCGGTGGGCCCCGCCCTCGGTCAGCGCGGCCTGAACATCATGGAATTCTGCAAGGCGTTCAACGCCGCCACGCAGAACCTTGAGCCGGGCATGCCGATTCCGGTCGTCATCACGGCCTACTCGGACCGCACCTTCTCGTTCGTCACCAAGACCCCGCCGGTCAGCTACTTCCTGAAGAAGGCCGCCGGCCTCCCGAAGGGCTCGCAGACCCCCGGCAAGGGCACGGTCGGCAAGGTGACCATGGCGCAGATCGCTGAGATCGCGAACGCGAAGATGAAGGACCTGAACTGCGTGACCGTCGAATCGGCCTCGGCCATGATTCGCGGCTCGGCGCTGTCCATGGGCCTGGAAGTGGTGGAGTAAGACACATGGCGAAGATCGGCAAGCGTCTGAAGAACGCCTACCAGGGCGTCAACGCCACCACCCTCTATGATCTCGACAAGGCGATCGAGCTGGCCAAGGCCGGCGCCACCGCCAAGTTCGACGAGACCATCGAGATCTCCCTGAACCTGGGCGTCGACCCGCGTCACGCCGACCAGATGGTCCGCGGCGTGGTGGAACTGCCGCACGGCACCGGCAAGACCGTGCGTGTGGCCGTGTTCGCCAAGGCCGACAAGGCCGCCGAGGCGCAGGCCGCGGGTGCCGACATCGTCGGCGCCGACGACCTGGCCGACAAGATCCAGGCCGGTCAGATCGATTTCGACCGCTGCATCGCCACCCCGGACATGATGGGTCTGGTGGGCCGTCTCGGTAAGGTGCTCGGCCCGCGTGGCCTGATGCCGAACCCGAAGCTCGGCACCGTCACCCCGAACGTGGCCGAAGCCGTCCGCGCCGCCAAGGCCGGTCAGGTGCAGTTCCGCGTCGAGAAGGCCGGTATCGTCCATGCCGGCATCGGCAAGGCCAGCTTCTCGGCCGCCCAGCTGCTGGACAACGCCCGCGCGTTCGTCGACGCCATCGCCAAGGCGAAGCCGGCCGGCGCCAAGGGCACCTACATTCAGAAGATCGCGCTCAGCTCCACCATGGGGCCGGGCCTGAAGGTTAATCCGGGCACCGTCCAGGGCGCCTAATCGACCGCACCCGTTTCGCCGGCGGTCTTCTGGCAAGGGGGCCGTCCGGCGGGGCAGGGGCATCGCAAGATGCTCCGACACCTGTCCGAGACCGCAGGAGCCTTCGGGCTTAAAGGGCAACCTTCCTGCATAGACGGGAGCAGCAAGCGAATTCCTTCCTCCTGAGAGGGCAAGGATCTCGGCTTGGGCTTCTGGGGCAGGTTAGCCCGCCGGGCTTCGGCCCGCGCGGGTAACACGCAACCTCCTGCCAAGGGCTTCGGCCTGCGGCGGGAACAGAGAAGCGGAGACGGAAGTGAACCGTACCGAAAAGCAGGAGCTGGTTGCCGAGCTGCACGCCCTGTTCACGGAAAAGTCCTCCGTGGTCGTCACCCAGTACAAGGGTCTGACGGTCAAGGAAGTGGAGGCTCTCCGTAGCAAGGTCCGTGAGGCTGGCGCCGGCTTCAAGGTTACGAAGAACCGCCTCACGCGCCTCGCCCTTGCCGACACGAAGTTCGCGGGTCTTGCCGACCTGTTCACCGGCCCGACGGCGATTTGCTTCGCCGACGATCCGGTGGCGGCTGCCAAGGCCACCGCGGAATTCGCGAAGACCAACGACAAGCTGATCATCCTCGGCGGTTCCATGGGTGATGGCAAGGTTCTGGGCGTCGAAGGCGTCAAGGCCCTGGCCACCCTGCCGTCGCTGGACGAACTGCGTGCCTCGCTGATCGCCATGATCCAGACCCCGGCGACCCGTATCGCCGGCGTCACTCAGGCGCCTGCCGGCCAGCTTGCCCGCGTCTTCAAGGCCTATGCCGACAAGAGCGAAGCCGCGTAAGGCTCGCCCCTTTCACATACCACACCAAGCGGCCCGCCCCGACACACTGCCGCGGGCCGTCTGATACCTCAGGAGAAAGAGTAAAATGGCCGATCTCGCCAAGCTCGTCGACGACCTGTCCGCCCTGACCGTTCTGGAAGCCGCCGAGCTGTCCAAGCTGCTGGAAGAGAAGTGGGGCGTTTCCGCCGCCGCTCCGGTCGCCGTCGCCGCCGTTGCCGGTGGTGCCGCTCCGGCCGCCGCCGCTGAAGAGAAGACCGAGTTCGACGTGATCCTCGCCGACGCCGGCGACAAGAAGATCAACGTCATTAAGGAAGTCCGCGCCATCACCGGCCTGGGCCTGAAGGAAGCCAAGGACCTCGTCGAAGGCGCTCCGAAGCCCGTGAAGGAAGGCGCGACCAAGGACGAAGCCGAGAAGATCAAGAAGCAGCTTGAAGAAGCTGGCGCCAAGGTCGAGCTGAAGTAATTCAGCTTAGCCATCTTCGGCTGACTGGGCCGGAAGGGCGATGCCCTCCCTGGAAGGGGAGGGCGTCACCCTCCGGCCCGCCGATGTTTCTGCTTCGGATCGGGTCGCTGCGGCGTTCCGGTCTGCGGTGAATGCAATCGGCCCGCAGCCGAAATCCGCATGGGGTGGTGCGAAACGCTCGCATCGCACTAGATACCTGCGGATTTCGCTTGCGGGCCGCCCGCTCCTCCGCCCCCCGCCGCCGCGGCGCGGGATCGTGTGGAGGAAACGGGTGTGCCGGGTGGACGGGGCCTTGGTTGGTCGGCCTCCTCCGCCGGTTCGCGCGGCCGCTGTCCCGTCATCGCGCGCACGACGGGGAACGGGTCGCGCCTGACCAACGCGTCAGAGAGACGAGGAGCGGCAATGGCTAAGTCCTTTACTGGTCGGAAGCGGGTGCGGAAAGACTTCGGGCGGATCCCGTCCGTCGCCCCCATGCCCAACCTGATCGAGGTGCAGAAGAGCTCCTACGACAGCTTCCTGGAATCCGGCGTCAACGGCCGGACGGTGAGCGGTCTTGAGGAAGTCTTCCGGTCCGTCTTCCCGATCAAGGATTTTGCCGGCAAGGGTGAGCTGGAGTTCGTTCGCTACGAACTCGAAGAGCCCAAGTACGACGTGGAAGAGTGCCAGCAGCGGGGCATGACCTTTGCCGCGCCGCTGAAGGTCACCCTGCGCCTGGTGGTGTGGGATGTGGACGAGGACACCGGCGCCCGCTCCATCCGCGACATCAAGGAGCAGGACGTCTACATGGGCGACATGCCGCTCATGACGGACAAGGGCACCTTCATCATCAACGGCACCGAGCGCGTCATCGTTTCGCAGATGCACCGCAGCCCGGGCGTGTTCTTCGACCACGACAAGGGCAAGACGCACTCGTCGGGCAAGTACCTGTTCGCCGCCCGCGTCATCCCCTACCGCGGCTCGTGGCTCGACTTCGAATTCGACGCCAAGGACCTCGTCTACGTCCGCATCGACCGGCGCCGCAAGCTGCCGGTGACCACCCTGCTCTACGCCCTCGACAGCGTGGCGACCGAGCTGCTGCGCAAGAAGCGCAAGGAAGAGGGCAAGTCCGTCGACCCGATCGAGGTCAAGGGCATGACCCCCGAGGACGTGCTGTCGTACTTCTACGGCACCATCGTGTTCTCGCGCGATGCCCAGGGCTGGAAGACCGAGTTCGTCGCCGACCGCATGCGCGGCGTCAAGCTGGTGTCCGACCTGATCGACGCCACCACCGGCGAAGTGAAGATGGAAGCCGGGCAGAAGATCACCGCCCGCGCCGCCCGCAAGCTGGCCGACGAAGGCCTGAGCGAGATCCGCGTCGCCATCGAGGACCTGGTCGGCCGTTACGCCGCCGAGGACGTCATCGACCCGACCACCGGCGAGATCTTCGTCGAGGCCGGTGACGAGATCACCGAAGGCATCCTGGAGAACCTGGCGCGCGGCGGCATCGACGAGCTGCCGACCCTGCACATCGACCACATCAACGTCGGTCCCTACATCCGCAACACCCTCATGGTGGACAAGAACACCTGCCGTGAGGAAGCGCTGATCGACATCTACCGCGTCATGCGCCCGGGCGAGCCGCCCACCCTGGAAACCGCCGAGGCCCTGTTCCGCGGCCTGTTCTTCGACAGCGAGCGCTACGACCTTTCGGCCGTCGGCCGCGTGAAGATGAACTCCCGCCTGGGCTTCACCCTGGACGAGGCGCCGGACACCCAGCGCACCCTGCGCAAGGACGACATCCTGCGCATCGTCAAGCAGCTGGTGGAGCTGAAGGACGGCCGCGGCGAAATCGACGACATCGACCACCTGGGCAACCGTCGCGTCCGCTCCGTCGGCGAGCTGATGGAAAACCAGTACCGCGTCGGCCTGCTGCGCATGGAGCGCGCCATCCGTGAGCGCATGTCCTCGGTGGACATCGACACGGTGATGCCGCACGACCTCATCAACGCCAAGCCGGCGGCGGCGGCGGTGCGTGAATTCTTCGGCAGCTCGCAGCTGTCGCAGTTCATGGACCAGACCAACCCGCTGTCGGAAATCACCCACAAGCGCCGCCTGTCGGCGCTTGGCCCGGGCGGTCTGACCCGCGAGCGCGCCGGCTTCGAAGTGCGCGACGTGCACCCGACCCACTACGGCCGCATCTGCCCGATTGAAACGCCGGAAGGCCCGAACATCGGCCTGATCAACTCGCTCGCCACCTTCGCCCGCGTCAACCAGTACGGCTTCATCGAAAGCCCGTACCGCAAGGTTGTCGGCGGTCAGGTGACCGACGAAGTGATCTACATGTCGGCCATGGAAGAGGGCCGCTACACCATCGCCCAGGCCAACGCGGAACTGGACGCCGACAACCGCTTCGTCGGCGACCTGATCTCCTGCCGCAAGGCCGGCGACTTCGTGATGGTGGCGCCGGACCAGATCGACTTCGTCGACGTGTCGCCGAAGCAGCTGGTGTCGGTCGCCGCGGCGCTGATCCCGTTCCTTGAGAACGACGACGCCAACCGCGCCCTCATGGGCTCCAACATGCAGCGTCAGGCGGTGCCCCTCCTGAAGGCCGAGGCGCCGTTCGTCGGCACCGGCATGGAGAAGGCGGTGGCCCGTGACTCGGGCGCCACCATCGTCGCCCGCCGCGCCGGCCTGGTGCAGCAGGTGGACGCCACCCGCGTCGTCATCCGCGCCACCGAGGACGTGCTGAGCACGGAATCGGGCGTCGACATCTACCGTCTGGCCAAGTTCCAGCGCTCCAACCAGTCCACCTGCATGACCCAGCGTCCGCTGGTGAAGGTGGGCGACGTGGTGGCGAAGGGCGACATCATCGCCGACGGTCCGTCGACCGACCTGGGCGAGCTGGCCCTCGGCCGCAACGTGCTGGTCGCGTTCATGCCGTGGAACGGCTACAACTTCGAGGACTCCATCCTCATTTCCGAGCGCATCGTGCGCGATGACGTCTTCACCTCGATCCACATCGAGGAGTTCGAGGTCATGGCCCGCGACACCAAGCTCGGCCAGGAAGAAATCACCCGCGACATCCCGAACGTCGGTGAAGACGCCCTCAAGAACCTCGACGAGGCGGGCATCGTCTACATCGGCGCCGAGGTGAAGGCCGGCGACATCCTGGTCGGCAAGGTCACCCCGAAGGGCGAAAGCCCGGTGACGCCGGAAGAGAAGCTGCTGCGCGCCATCTTCGGCGAAAAGGCCAGCGACGTGCGCGACACCTCGCTGCGTCTGCCGCCGGGCGTGCAGGGCACCATCGTCGACGTGCGCGTCTTCAACCGCCGCGGCGTCGAGAAGGACGAGCGTACCCTCGCCATCGACCGGTCGGAGATCGAGCGTCTGGCCAAGGACCGCGACGACGAACGCAAGATCCTTGAGGGCAGCTTCTCCAGCCGCCTGAAGGAAATGCTGCTCGGTCAGGTGGCGGTCTCGGGCCCCAAGGGCTCGCGCACCGGCAAGATCGACGAGGCCCTGCTGGCCGAGTTCACCCCCGGCCAGTGGCGTCAGTTCGCCGTCGAAGACGATGCCGTGATGAGCGAGATCGAAGACCTGAAGAAGGCCTTCGAGGAGAGCATCACCGCCCTGCAGAAGCGCTTCGAGAGCAAGGTCGAGAAGCTGGAGCGCGGCGACGAGCTGCCCCCGGGCGTGCTGAAGATGGTCAAGGTCTTCGTGGCGGTGAAGCGCAAGCTGCAGCCGGGCGACAAGATGGCCGGCCGTCACGGCAACAAGGGCGTCATCTCGCGCATCGTGCCGATCGAGGACATGCCGTACCTGGAAGACGGCACCCAGGTCGACATTGTGCTCAACCCGCTCGGCGTGCCGTCGCGCATGAACGTCGGTCAGATCCTGGAAACCCACCTCGGCTGGGCCTGCCGTGGCCTCGGCCACCAGGTGCGCGAGGTGCTCGACCAGGTGACCTACAGCGGCGCCTCGGTGGATGACCTGCGGGCCAAGCTGCGCGACATCTATGGCGAGAAGTCCTACAGCGAGGACATCGCCGACCTGGGCGACGAGGAAATCCGGGAGTTGGCCTACAACCTGCGCACCGGCATTCCCATCGCCACCCCCGTGTTCGACGGTGCCCGCGAAAGCGACATCGCCGAGATGCTGGAAAAGGCGGGTCTGCAGCGCTCCGGTCAGGTCACCCTGCACGACGGGCGCACCGGCGAGCCGTTCGACCGTCAGGTCACCGTGGGCTACATCTACATGCTGAAGCTCCACCACCTGGTCGACGACAAGATCCACGCCCGCTCCATCGGCCCCTACTCGCTGGTCACCCAGCAGCCGCTGGGCGGCAAGGCCCAGTTCGGCGGCCAGCGCTTCGGCGAAATGGAGGTGTGGGCGCTGGAAGCTTACGGCGCGGCCTATACGCTGCAGGAGATGCTGACGGTGAAGTCGGACGACGTGTCCGGCCGCACCAAGGTCTACGAAGCCATCGTCCGCGGCGACGACACCTTCGAGGCCGGCATCCCCGAGTCCTTCAACGTGCTGGTGAAGGAAATGCGGTCGCTGGGTCTCGACGTCGAGCTGAGCCAGAGCACCGGCTGATAGCAAGCGCAACGGGTTGCGGGACGCTGTCCCGCTCCCCACACTCTAGGCCCCGGCGGCCGGCCCTCATCGGTCGCCATACTTTGTGGAACGCGGACGGCGCGATCGCCACGGGCAGGGCAGGTCCCCGTCCGCCGACCGCAGCGGGAGAGTAGGCATGAACGAGCTTATGAAGATCTTCGGTCAGGTCAGCGGCACCCAGTCGTTCGATCAGATCAAGATTTCCATCGCGAGCCCCGACAAGATCCGGTCCTGGTCCTACGGCGAGATCAAGAAGCCGGAAACCATCAACTACCGCACCTTCAAGCCCGAGCGCGACGGCCTGTTCTGCGCCCGCATCTTCGGCCCGGTGAAGGACTACGAGTGCTTGTGCGGCAAGTACAAGCGCATGAAGTACCGCGGCATCATCTGCGAAAAGTGCGGCGTGGAAGTGACCCTGTCGAAGGTCCGCCGCGAGCGCATGGGCCACATCGAACTGGCCGCCCCGGTCGCCCACATCTGGTTCCTGAAGAGCCTGCCGAGCCGCATCGGCCTGCTCATGGACATGACGCTGAAGGATCTTGAGCGCGTCCTGTACTTCGAGAACTACGTGGTGGTCGAGCCCGGCCTGACCCCGCTGAAGCAGCACGAGCTGCTGACCGAGGAACAGTACCAGCGCGCCGTCGACGAATACGGCGAGGACAGCTTCACCGCCGGCATCGGCGCCGAGGCCATCCGCGCCATGCTGTCGGAGATCGACCTCACCCAGCTGCGCGAGGAAATGCGCGCCGACCTGCGGGAGACCACCTCCGAAGCCAAGCGCAAGAAGCTGGTCAAGCGCCTGAAGCTGGTCGAGGCGTTCATGGAATCCGGCTCGCGGCCGGAATGGATGATCCTTGAGGTCATTCCGGTCATCCCGCCCGAGCTGCGCCCGCTGGTGCCGCTGGACGGCGGCCGCTTCGCGACCTCCGACCTGAACGACCTCTACCGCCGCGTCATCAACCGCAACAACCGCCTGAAGCGGCTGATCGAACTGCGCGCGCCGGAAATCATCATCCGCAACGAAAAGCGCATGCTGCAGGAGGCCGTCGACGCCCTGTTCGACAACGGCCGCCGCGGCCGCGCCATCACCGGCGCCAACAAGCGTCCGCTGAAGTCGCTGTCGGACATGCTGAAGGGCAAGCAGGGCCGCTTCCGTCAGAACCTGCTCGGTAAGCGCGTCGACTACTCCGGCCGTTCGGTCATCGTGGTCGGCCCGGAACTGAAGCTGCACCAGTGCGGTCTGCCGAAGAAGATGGCGCTGGAGCTGTTCAAGCCGTTCATCTACTCCAAGCTCGAACTCTACGGCATGGCGACCACCATCAAGGCCGCCAAGCGCATGGTGGAGAAGGAGCGTCCCGAGGTGTGGGACATCCTGGAAGAGGTGATCCGCGAGCACCCGGTCATGCTCAACCGCGCGCCGACGCTGCACCGCCTGGGCATCCAGGCGTTCGAGCCGGTGCTGGTCGAGGGCAAGGCCATCCAGCTGCACCCGCTGGTCTGCACCGCCTTCAACGCCGACTTCGACGGCGACCAGATGGCCGTGCACGTCCCGCTGTCGCTGGAAGCGCAGCTGGAAGCCCGCGTGCTGATGATGTCGACGAACAACATCCTCAGCCCGGCCTCCGGCAAGCCGATCATCGTGCCCACCCAGGACATGATTCTCGGCATCTACTACCTGACCATGGAAGGCGACGAACAGCCCGGCCTGCGCCTGAAGTTCAAGGACATGGACGAGCTGGACGCCGCCCTGAAGGCCGGCGACGTCTACCTGTGGAACCCGCGCAAGCCGGACGTGGCGGTGGATACCGCCGATCTGGCGCAGCTGTCGGCGGACATCGCCAACGGCCGCGTTTGGGCGCACCGCGTGCTGCGCGTGCATGATGCCGCGGTGGTCGAGCAGGGTCTCGCCGCCGGCAAGATCGGCGTCTTCAACAAGCAGCAGCCGGGCACTCCGTTCGAGTGGACCTCGGTGGACGCGCTGATGACCGCGGTCGAAGCCGGCCGTGCCTTCCTCTATGCGGTGCCGATGTTCTCCGACGCCGCCGAGATCGAGGAAGCGCTGACCGAGAAGGTGGTCGGCCTGCACACCAAGGTGCTGGCCCGCATGCGCACCGTCGACAACGAGGGTGTGGACGCCATCCGCCTGGTCGCCACCACGCCGGGCCGCAGCATGCTGGGCGAGGTGCTGCCGAAGCACCCGAACGTGCCCTTCACGCTGATCAACCGCCTGCTCCGCAAGAAGGAGATCGGCGAGGTCATCGACGTGGTCTACCGCCACTGCGGCCAGAAAGAGACGGTCATCTTCTGCGACCGCATCATGGCCATGGGCTTCAAGCAGGCCGCCCGCGCCGGCATCTCGTTCGGCAAGGACGACATGGTCATCCCCGCCAGCAAGGAAGGGATGATCAGCGAGACCGAAGCCCAGGTGAAGGAGTTCGAGCAGCAGTACCAGGACGGTCTCATCACCCAGGGCGAAAAGTACAACAAGGTCGTCGACGCCTGGGCGCAGTGCACCGAAAAGGTCGCCGACGCCATGATGAAGGAGATCTCCAAGGTCGATCCGGCCAAGGGCGTCAACTCCGTCTACATGATGGCCCACTCCGGCGCCCGTGGTTCGGCGGCGCAGATGAAGCAGCTGGCCGGCATGCGCGGCCTGATGGCCAAGCCGTCGGGCGAGATCATCGAGACGCCGATCATCTCGAACTTCAAGGAAGGCCTGTCGGTGCTGGAGTACTTCAACTCCACCCACGGCGCCCGTAAGGGTCTGGCCGACACCGCGCTGAAGACCGCCAACTCGGGTTACCTCACCCGTCGTCTGGTGGACGTGGCCCAGGACGCCATCATCGTCGAATACGACTGCGGCACCGAACGCAGCCTGACGGCGGTGCCGGTGGTCGACGGCGGCGAAGTGGTGGTGTCGCTCGGCGACCGCATCCTCGGCCGTACCGCGGCGGAAGACGTCTACGACCCGAACACCGACACGGTGATCGTGCCGAAGGGCGACCTCATCGAGGAACGCCACATCGAGCTGATCGACGCCGCCGGCATCGAGTCCGTGCGCATCCGGTCGGTGCTGACCTGCGACACGCAGAACGGCATCTGCTCCAAGTGCTACGGCCGCGACCTGGCCCGCGGCACCGAGGTGAACATCGGCGAGGCGGTGGGCGTCATTGCGGCGCAGTCCATCGGTGAGCCGGGCACCCAGCTGACCATGCGTACCTTCCACATCGGCGGCGCCGCCCAGCGCGGTGCCGAGCAGTCGAGCATCGAGGCCGCCTTCGACAGCAAAGTCAAGGTGCTCAACCGCAACGTGGTGCTGAACTCGGAGGGTGTCGCCATCGTCATGGCGCGCAACTGCGAGATCCTGCTGCTCGACGTGAACGGTCGCGAGAAGGCGCGTCACCGCGTGCCCTACGGTGCCCGCATCCACGTCAGCGACGACGATACCGTCGCCAAGGGCCAGAAGATGGCCGAGTGGGACCCGTACACCCTGCCGATCATCACCGAGCGCGAGGGTATCGTCAGCTTCGTCGACCTGGTCGAGGGCATCTCCATGCGCGAGGTCACCGACGAGGCGACGGGCGTCAGCTCCCGCGTCGTGGTGGACTGGAAGCAGCAGCCGCGCGGCAACGACCTGAAGCCCCGCGTCACCCTGCGCGACGACAAGGGCGACGTCATCACCCTGCCGAACGGCATGGAGGCGCGCTACTTCATGTCGGTGGACGCCATTCTGTCGGTCGAGAACGGCCAGCGGGTGCATGCCGGCGACGTGCTGGCGCGTATTCCGCGTGAAGGCTCCAAGACCCGCGACATCACCGGCGGTCTGCCGCGCGTGGCGGAACTGTTCGAAGCCCGTCGTCCGAAGGACCACGCCATCATCGCGGAAGTCGATGGTCGCGTCGAATTCGGCAAGGACTACAAGAACAAGCGCCGCATCCTGGTGGTCACCGAGGAAGGCGACCAGCTGGAATACCTGGTGCCGAAGGGCAAGCACCTGTCGGTCCAGGAAGGCGACTACGTCCGCAAGGGCGACCCGCTGATGGACGGCAACCCGGTGCCGCATGACATCCTGCGTGTCATGGGCGTCGAGGCGCTGGCCAACTACCTGATCAAGGAAATCCAGGACGTCTATCGTCTGCAGGGCGTGAAGATCAACGACAAGCACATCGAGGTGATCTGCCGCCAGATGCTGCAGAAGGTCGAGATCGACGAGCCCGGCGACACCACCTTCCTGGTCGGCGAGCAGGTGGACCGCATCGAGTTCGCCATCGAGAACGAGAAGACCATCAAGGAGAACGGCCGCCCCGCTCAGGCGCAGCCGGTCCTGCAGGGCATCACCAAGGCCAGCCTGCAGACGCACTCCTTCGTGTCGGCCGCCTCGTTCCAGGAGACCACCCGCGTCCTCACCGAGGCGTCGGTCTCCGGCAAGGTGGACCGCCTGGTGGGCCTCAAGGAGAACGTCATCGTCGGCCGCCTCATCCCGGCGGGTACCGGCGCCATGATGAACACCCTGCGGCAGATCGCGGCGCGCCGCGACGAAGAGCTGCAGGCCGCCTCCACCGAGGCCGCCACGGCGGCGCTGCCGGCCGACGGCGGCACGCCGAGCGCTCCGCCGGCGGGCGAGTAAGGGACGGGCAGGGTGCCGCATCCCGCTCCGCCCGACCTTCGGAACGGCGGCGGGACTCGGCACAAAGCCTGATGCGACTCCGGGACGCTCCCCAGCGGGGCGTCCCGGTTCGCTTTGCAAGGGGCTGAACGCGGCGGAAACGCTGATTCTTTCCCTTGACGGGGTGGGGTACCGTCACTAGTATTCCGCCCTCATCGGGCCGCCGGTGGTGAAGCGCAGATGGCGCTTCAGACGCGGTGATCCGGCACGATATTTCCATAGGGTCCGCCGGGACGAGGCCGGACCACGGGGAAATGCCCACCGGACCTCCTGAGCTAGGGGATGGTCCTATGGGTTTTTTGTCTTGGTCGCGCCTGCGAATCGGTTGCGCAAGAGCGTGAGAAAAAGGGAAGGTTAATGCCTACGATCAACCAGTTGATCCGCATGGGCCGCGAAGCGCCGGTTAAGCGCAACAAGGTTCCGGCCATGCAGGCGTGCCCGCAGAAGCGCGGTGTTTGCACCCGCGTCTACACCACCACCCCGAAGAAGCCGAACTCGGCCCTTCGTAAGGTGGCGCGCGTGCGCCTGACCAACGGCTACGAGGTCACCTCGTACATCCCCGGCGAAGGTCACAACCTGCAGGAACACTCCGTGGTGATGATCCGCGGCGGCCGCGTCAAGGACTTGCCTGGCGTTCGCTACCACATCATCCGCGGTACCCTGGACACCCAGGGCGTCAAGGACCGCCGCCAGCGTCGTTCCAAGTACGGCGCGAAGCGTCCGAAGTAAGAGGGAAGCAGAACCATGTCTCGTCGCCGCGCAGCGGTTAAGCGCGAGGTCCTGCCGGACGCGAAGTTCGGCGATGTGGTCATCGCGAAGTTCATCAACAACATCATGCTCGACGGCAAGAAGGGCGTGGCCGAGAAGATCGTCTACGGCGCTCTCGACCGTCTGGCTGCCAAGGGCGGTGACCCGGTGCAGATGTTCCACGATGCCGTGGACAACGTGAAGCCGGCCGTCGAAGTCCGCTCCCGCCGCGTCGGTGGTGCGACCTACCAGGTGCCCGTGGAAGTGCGTACCGAGCGTCGTCAGGCGCTGGCCTTCCGCTGGATCACCGATTTCGCTCGCAAGCGTTCGGAGACCACCATGGTCGACCGTCTGTTCGGCGAGCTGATGGATGCCGTCAACAATCGTGGCGGCGCCGTCAAGAAGCGTGAAGACACCCATCGTATGGCTGAAGCCAACAAGGCCTTCTCGCACTACCGCTGGTAACGCCGGCGCTCCGACGCAGACACGCAGCGAAGAGTGAGCGAAATGAAACGCGAAACCCCGCTTGAGCGGTACCGCAACATCGGCATCATGGCCCACATCGATGCCGGCAAGACGACCACCACTGAGCGAATCCTGTATTACACGGGCAAGTCGCACAAGATCGGTGAAGTCCATGAAGGCACCGCCACCATGGACTGGATGGAGCAGGAGCAGGAGCGTGGCATTACGATCACCTCCGCTGCGACGACTGCATTCTGGAAAGAGCACCGCATCAACATCATCGACACCCCGGGCCACGTCGACTTCACCATTGAAGTCGAACGTTCCCTGCGTGTGCTCGATGGCGCCGTGACGGTCTTCGACTCGGTGGCCGGCGTCGAGCCGCAGTCCGAGACGGTGTGGCGTCAGGCCGACAAGTACAACGTGCCGCGCATGTGCTTCGTCAACAAGATGGACCGCATGGGCGCCAACTTCTACCGCTGCGTCGACATGATCAAGGATCGCCTGGGTGCGCATCCGCTGGTCATCAACCTGCCGATCGGCACCGAAGCCGACTTCACCGGCATCGTCGACCTGGTGAAGATGCAGGCCGTCATCTGGAAGGGTGACGACCTGGGCGCGGCCTACGAATACACCGACATCCCGGCTGACCTCGCCGACAAGGCGCAGGAATACCGCGAGGCGCTGATCGAAGCTGCCGTCGAGCAGGACGATGCCGCCCTGGATGCCTACCTGACCGATGGCACCGCGCCGTCCGAGGAAGAGCTGAACAAGCTCATCCGCAAGGGCACCATCGGCATGGCCTTCACGCCGGTCCTGTGCGGCTCGTCCTTCAAGAACAAGGGCGTGCAGACCATGCTGGACGCCGTCATCAACTACCTGCCGTCGCCGCTCGACGTGCCGGCGGTGAAGGGCGTGCTGCTGGACGGCGAGACCGAAGACAGCCGTGAGACCGACGATGCGGCGCCGTTCTCGGCGCTGGCGTTCAAGATCATGAACGACCCGTTCGTCGGTTCGCTGACCTTCGCCCGCATCTACTCGGGCACGGTGGAAAGCGGTTCCTACGTGCAGAACACGGTGAAGGAAAAGCGCGAGCGCATCGGCCGCATGCTGCTCATGCACGCCAACAACCGTGAAGAAATCAAGTGGGCCGCCGCCGGCGACATCGTCGCCATCGTCGGTCTGAAGGACACCACCACCGGCGATACGCTCTGCGATCCGGCCAAGCCGATCATCCTTGAGCGCATGGAATTCCCGGACCCGGTGATCGAGGT
This sequence comes from Caenispirillum bisanense, assembly GCF_039523075.1. NCBI lineage: Bacteria > Pseudomonadati > Pseudomonadota > Alphaproteobacteria > Rhodospirillales > Novispirillaceae > Caenispirillum > Caenispirillum bisanense. Next base: position 34,117 of record NZ_BAAAEP010000011.1, on the reverse strand, counting down.
TGCCGTCGAGCCGAAGACCAAGGCCGACATGGAAAAGATGGGTATGGCCCTGGCTCGCCTGGCCGCCGAAGACCCGTCCTTCCGCGTCAGCACCGACCAGGAGTCGGGCCAGACGGTCATCAAGGGCATGGGCGAACTGCACCTCGAAATCATCGTCGACCGCATGCGTCGCGAGTTCAAGGTGGACTGCAACGTGGGCGCCCCGCAGGTGGCCTACCGCGAGACCATCTCCAAGGCGCAGACCATCGAATACACCCACAAGAAGCAGACGGGTGGTTCGGGTCAGTTCGCGAAGGTCGTCATCAAGTTCGAACCGAACCCCGATGGTGATGAATTCGTGTTCACGAACGCCGTGGTCGGCGGCTCGGTGCCGAAGGAATACGTCCCGGGCGTGGAAAAGGGCCTGAAGTCGTCCACCGATTCGGGCGTGCTGGCCGGCTTCCCGGTCACCAAGGTGAAGGCCACCCTGGTGGAAGGCGCCTACCACGACGTCGACTCGAGCGTCATGGCGTTCGAAATCGCCGCCCGCGCCGCGTTCCGCGAAGGTATTCCGAAGTGCGGTCCGAAGCTGCTTGAGCCGATCATGAAGGTCGAAGTGGTGACGCCGGAAGAGTACATGGGCGACATCATCGGCGACCTGAACAGCCGCCGCGGCCAGGTGTCCGGCATGGACCAGCGCGGCATCGCCCGCGTGGTTTCCGCCATGGTGCCGCTGGCCAACATGTTCGGCTATGTGAACAACCTGCGTTCCATGTCGCAGGGCCGCGCGCAGTACACCATGCTGTTCGACCACTACGCGGAAGTCCCGAGCAACGTCTCGGATGAAATCCGCGCCAAGATGGCCGGCTAAGGCCGCCGTCGCAGATTGCGAAGCTGGAGAGATCGAGAAAATGGCGAAGGAAAAGTTCACGCGGTCCAAGCCGCACTGCAACGTCGGCACGATCGGCCACGTCGACCACGGCAAGACGACGCTGACCGCGGCGATCACGAAGGTGATGGCCGAGCAGGGCGGCGGCCAGTTCCTGGCGTATGACATGATCGACAAGGCGCCGGAAGAGCGTGCTCGCGGCATCACGATTTCGACCGCGCACGTCGAGTACGAGACGGCGAACCGTCACTATGCGCACGTCGACTGCCCGGGCCACGCCGACTACGTGAAGAACATGATCACCGGCGCGGCGCAGATGGACGGCGCGATCCTGGTGGTTTCGGCGGCTGACGGCCCGATGCCGCAGACCCGCGAGCACATCCTGCTCGCCCGTCAGGTCGGTGTGCCGGCGATCGTGGTGTTCATGAACAAGGTGGACCAGGTCGACGACCCCGAGCTGCTGGAGCTGGTGGAGCTTGAGATCCGCGAGCTGCTGTCGAGCTACGACTTCCCGGGCGACGACATTCCCATCGTGAAGGGTTCGGCTCTGGCCGCTCTCGAAGGCAACAACCCGGAGATCGGCGCCAACGCCATCGCCGAGCTGATGAAGGCCGTCGACGAGTACATCCCGCAGCCGGAGCGTCCGAAGGACCGTCCGTTCCTGATGCCGATCGAAGACGTGTTCTCGATCTCTGGCCGCGGCACCGTGGTGACCGGCCGTGTCGAGCGCGGCATCGTGAAGGTTGGCGAAGAAGTTGAAATCGTCGGCCTGAAGGACACCGTGAAGACGACCGTGACCGGCGTCGAGATGTTCCGCAAGCTGCTCGACCAGGGCGAAGCCGGCGACAACATCGGTGCGCTGCTGCGCGGCACCAAGCGCGAAGACGTGGAGCGCGGTCAGGTCCTGGCGAAGCCGGGCTCGATCACCCCGCACACCGACTTCGTGGCCGAGTGCTACATCCTGACGAAGGAAGAAGGTGGCCGTCACACGCCGTTCTTCTCCAACTACCGTCCGCAGTTCTACTTCCGCACCACCGACGTCACCGGCACCATCGCGCTGCCGGAAGGCACCGAGATGGTGATGCCGGGCGACAACATCTCGATCACCGTGTCGCTGATCGCTCCGATCGCCATGGACGAAGGCCTGCGCTTCGCCATCCGTGAAGGCGGCCGCACCGTCGGTGCCGGCGTCGTCGCCAAGATCGTGAAGTAAGACCGCGACTCACTTCTTTCAGGCGGGCGCCCTGGTCCCGCGACCGGGACCAGGGCGCCGCTTCCATTACGGATTGCCAAGATGGATAGTCAGAACATTCGCATCCGCTTGAAGGCGTTCGATCACCGCGTCCTCGATCAGTCGACGCTGGAGATCGTGAACACCGCCAAGCGCACGGGTGCGCAGGTGCGCGGCCCGATCCCGCTTCCGACGCGGATCGAGAAGTTCACCGTCAACCGTTCGCCGCACATCGACAAGAAGTCGCGCGAGCAGTTCGAGATCCGCACGCACAAGCGCGTGCTGGACATCGTCGACCCGACGCCGCAGACCGTGGACGCGCTGATGAAGCTCGATCTGGCGGCCGGCGTCGACGTCGAGATCAAGCTCTAAGGGACAGGTACGATGCGCACCGGTCTTATCGCTCAGAAGGTCGGCATGACCCGCATGTACAACGATGCGGGTGAACACGTGCCGGTCACCGTGCTGAAGGTTGATGGCCTCCAGGTCGTCGCCCAGCGCTCCATTGAAAAGGACGGCTACGTCGCGCTCCAGCTCGGCGCGGGCAAGGTCAAGGTCAAGAACGTCTCCAAGGCCATGCGCGGCCACTTCGCCGCTGCCAAGGTCGAGCCGAAGCGCAAGCTGGCGGAGTTCCGTGTGACCGAAGACGCCCTCGTCGAGGTCGGCGCCGAGCTGTCCGCTGCCCACTTCGTCGCCGGCCAGTTCGTCGACGTCACGGGCATCAGCATCGGCAAGGGCTTCGCCGGCGGCATGAAGCGCCACAACTTCCGTGGCCTTGAAGCGACGCACGGCGTGTCCGTTTCTCACCGTTCGCACGGCTCTACCGGTCAGCGCCAGGACCCCGGCAAGGTGTTCAAGGGCAAGAAGATGGCCGGTCACCTGGGTGTCGAGCGCGTGACCACTCAGAACCTGACCGTGTACTCCACCGATGAGGACCGCGGTCTGATCCTGGTGCGCGGCTCCGTGCCGGGCCACGCTGGTGGCTGGGTTCTGGTCCGTGACGCCGTGAAGAAGCCGGCCAAGGTTGAGCTTCCGATGCCTGCCGGCATCAAGGCTGCCGCCTCCGCGGCTGCCACGCCTGCCGAAGAGGCTCCCGCCTCGGACGCCGGCGAAGGTGAAAGCAAGGAATAATCGGCCATGAAGGTTGACGTTATCACTCTGGACAACAAGAGCGCCGGCTCTGTCGAACTGGCCGAAGACATCTTCGGCCTCGACGTCCGCGGCGACCTTTTGCATCGCGTGGTCCGCTGGCAGCTGGCCAAGCGACAGGCCGGTACCCACAAGACGAAGGGGATCTCCGAGATCTCCGGCACCACCAAGAAGCCCTACAAGCAGAAGGGTACGGGCCACGCCCGTCAGGGCTCGCTGCGCAGCCCGCAGTACCGTGGTGGTGCGACGATCTTTGGGCCGGTCGTGCGTTCTCACGCCCATGATCTGCCGAAGAAGGTCCGCAAGCTGGGCCTGAAGACGGCGCTCTCGGCGAAGGCGAAGGACGGCAAGCTGGTGGTGCTCGACACCGCCGCCGACGTCGCCAAGACCAAGGAGCTTGCCGCCAAGTTCAAGGCTCTCGGCTGGACTTCGGTGCTCATCATCGATGGCGAGCAGGTGAACGAGCAGTTCTCCCGCGCCGCCCGCAACATCGTCGGCATCGACGTCCTGCCGCAGCAGGGCGCCAACGTCTACGACATCCTGCGCCGCGACACCCTGGTCCTGACCAAGGCCGCGGTCGAGAAGCTCGAGGAGCGCCTGAAATGAGCAAGCAGGTCACTGTGAGCAAGGAACGCATGTACGACCTGATCAAGGCCCCGGTCATCACCGAAAAGGCGACCATGGGCTCTGAGCACAACCAGGTTACGTTCCGCGTCCCGCTGAATGCCTCCAAGCCGGAGATCAAGGCGGCCGTCGAAGGCGTGTTCAATGTGAAGGTGACCGCGGTCAACACCCTGATCCAGAAGGGCAAGACCAAGCGGTTCAAGGGCACCCTCGGTCGTCGCAGCGACGTCAAGAAGGCGGTCGTGACCCTCGCCGAGGGCCACACCATCGACGTGACCACGGGAGTGTGACGCCATGGCGTTGAAGAATTACAAGCCGGTCACCCCCGGCACCCGCCAGCTGGTGCTGGTGGACCGTTCGGATCTGTGGAAGGGCAAGCCGGTCAAGGCGCTCACCCACGGTCTGACCAAGAGCGGCGGCCGCAACAACACCGGCCGCACCACGGCCTTCAACCGTGGCGGCGGCGCCAAGCGGCGCTACCGCCTGATCGACTTCAAGCGCACCAAGTTCGACGTGCCCGCCACTGTCGAGCGCCTGGAGTACGACCCCAACCGCACCGCGTTCATCGCGCTGATCACGTACGAGGACGGCGAACAGGCCTACATCCTCGCGCCGCAGCGCCTGAAGGCCGGTGACCAGGTGGTCGCCTCCGAGCGCGCCGACATCAAGCCGGGCAACGCGATGCCGCTGAAGAACATGCCGGTCGGCACCATCGTCCACAATGTGGAGATGAAGGCCGGCAAGGGCGGCCAGATGGCGCGTTCCGCCGGCTGCTATGCGCAGCTGATCGGCAAGGACCAGGGCTACGCCCAGCTCCGCCTGTCCTCGGGCGAGCTGCGCATGGTCCGCGGCGAGTGCATGGCCACCGTGGGTGCGGTGTCCAACCCGGACAACCAGAACGAAAACCTGGGCAAGGCGGGTCGTAACCGCTGGCTCGGTCGTCGTCCGAGTGTCCGTGGCGTGGCGATGAACCCGGTCGACCACCCGCATGGTGGTGGTGAAGGTCGCACTTCGGGCGGCCGTCACCCGGTCACCCCGTGGGGCAAGCCGACCAAGGGCAAGCGCACCCGCAATAACAAGGCGACGGACAAGCTCATCATGCGCACCCGTCACCAGGCGAAGAAGAAGTAACGGAGGCCGCCAGTGGCTCGCTCTGTTTGGAAAGGCCCGTTCATTGACGGGTACCTGCTCAAGAAGGCCGAGGCGGCCCGTTCGTCCGGTCGTAACGAGGTCATCAAGACCTGGTCGCGCCGGTCGACGATCCTGCCGCAGTTCGTCGGTCTTACCTTCGGTGTCTACAACGGCCAGAAGTTCGTTCCCGTGCTGGTGACCGAGAACATGATCGGTCACAAGTTCGGCGAGTTCTCGCCGACCCGCACGTTCTACGGCCATGCCGCGGACAAGAAGGCGAAGAGGAAGTAAGCGATGGGTAAGCAGACCGCTCCCCGCACTCTGCCGGACAACGCCGCGAAGGCCTTCTCGGCGTCCATCCGCATCAGCCCGCGCAAGCTGAACCTGGTCGCTGCCATGATCCGTGGCAAGTCGGCCGAGGCTGCGCTGTCGGCGCTCACGTTCTCCACCCGTCGCATCTCCAACGATGTGAAGAAGGTTCTGGAAAGCGCCATCGCCAACGCCGAGAACAACCACCAGCTCGACGTCGACCGTCTGGTCGTCGCCGAGGCCTACGTGGGCAAGGCTCTCGTCATGAAGCGTTGGCGCGCCCGCGCCCGTGGTCGCGTCGGCAAGATCCAGAAGCCGTTCTCGAACCTGACCATCGTGGTGCGCGAGCGCGAGGAGACTGAGTAATGGGTCACAAAGTCAATCCGATCGGCCTGCGCGTCGGCATCAACCGCACGTGGGACAGCCGCTGGTTCGCGGACCAGACCTACCCGGCTCTGCTGCACCAGGACCTGGCCCTGCGCGACTACCTGAAGAAGCGTCTGGTTCAGGCCGGCGTGTCGCGCATCGTCATCGAGCGCCCGGCGAAGAAGGCCCGCATCACCATTCACACCGCCCGTCCGGGCGTGGTGATCGGCAAGAAGGGCGCCGACATCGAGGTGCTGCGCAAGGAACTGTCCAAGCGCACCGGCAGCGAGGTGATGCTGAACATCGTCGAGATCCGCAAGCCGGAACTCGACGCCCAGCTGGTGGCCGAGAACATCGCCCAGCAGCTGGAGCGCCGCGTCGCCTTCCGCCGCGCCATGAAGCGCGCGGTGCAGAATGCCATGCGCCTCGGCGCCCAGGGCATCCGGATCAACTGCGCCGGCCGTCTGGGCGGCGCCGAGATCGCCCGCACCGAGTGGTACCGCGAGGGTCGCGTGCCGCTGCACACCCTGCGCGCCGACATCGACTATGGCGTCGGCACCGCGAAGACCACCTATGGCACCTGCGGTGTGAAGGTCTGGATCTTCAAGGGTGAGGTCCTCGAGCACGACCCGATGGCGCAGGACAAGCGCGCCGCCGAGGCGGGCCGCTAAGGCGGCCCCTCTTCGGTCAGCGATAGGGATGTAGAGCAATGCTTTCTCCGAAACGGACGAAGTTCCGCAAGCAGCACAAGGGCCGCATCCACGGCGAAGCGAAGGGCGGCTACTCGCTCAACTTCGGCGCCTTCGGCCTGAAGGCGGTGGAGCCCGAGCGGATCACCGCCCGCCAGATCGAAGCCGCCCGCCGCGCCATGACCCGCTTCATGAAGCGTCAGGGCCGCGTGTGGATCCGCGTTTTCCCGGATGTGCCGGTGTCCCGCAAGCCCGCCGAAGTCCGCATGGGCTCCGGTAAGGGTTCGCCGGAATACTGGGTGGCCCGCATCCACCCGGGCCGCATCATGTTCGAAATCGACGGAGTCGGTGAGGACGTGGCGCGCGAGGCGTTCCGTCTTGCGGCGGCGAAACTGCCGATCAAGACGAAATTTGTTGCCCGCATCGGCGAGGGGGTCTAAATCATGGCGTCCATCACGGATCTCCGTGCGAAGAGCGTCGACGAGCTGAAGGACCGTCTCGTCGAACTCAAGAAAGAGCAGTTCAATCTGCGCTTCCAGAAGGCCTCCGGCCAGCTGGAGAACACCGCCCGCGTGACCTCCGTTCGTAAGGAGATCGCGCAGGTCAAGACGGTCCTGAACGAGCAGCGCCGGGCTCCCGGCGCCTGAGTTCCTGAAGGAGTGACGTAGTATGCCTCGGCGCATTCTTCAGGGTGTGGTGGTGAGCGACAAGACCGACAAGACCGTTACGGTCGTGGTCGAGCGCCGGTTCATGCATCCGGTGTACAAGAAGTTCATCCGTCGCACCAAGAAGTACGCCGCCCACGACGAAGCCAATCAGTTCAAGATTGGCGACGTGGTGCGGATTCGCGAATGCCGCCCCATTTCCAAGACGAAGACTTGGGAAGTGGTCGCGGACACCGCGGAATAAGAAGTACCAACCTCTAGCGTTTAAGGAATTGGTGCAATGATCCAGATGCAGACGAACCTCGACGTCGCCGACAACAGCGGCGCTCGTCGGGTTATGTGCATCAAGGTGCTGGGCGGTTCCAAGCGGAAGACCGCCAGTGTCGGCGACATCATCGTGGTGTCGGTCAAGGACGCGATCCCCCGGGGCCGCGTGAAGAAGGGCGACGTGGCGCGTGCCGTCATCGTTCGTACCGCGAAGGAAATCCGTCGTCCCGACGGGTCGATCATTCGCTTTGACCGGAACGCCGCGGTGCTGATCAACAAGCAGGGCGAGCCCATCGGTACCCGCATCTTCGGCCCGGTGACCCGCGAGCTGCGTGCGAAGAAGTTCATGAAGATCATCTCGCTGGCTCCGGAGGTGCTGTAATGGCTGCGAAGGTGAAGAAGGGCGATCGCGTTATCGTGATCGCCGGCAAGGACAAGGGTAAGACGGGCGACGTCGTCCGTTCCATCCCGTCCGAGAACCGGGTGGTCGTCCAGGGTGTGAACGTCGTCAAGCGTCACCAGCGTCCGACTCCGATGTCGGCCGGCGGCATCATCGAAAAGGAGGCGCCGATTCACGTCTCCAACGTCGCCCACATCGACCCGAAGGACCTCAAGCCGACCCGCGTCGGCTTCAAGACGCTCGAGGACGGCCGCAAGGTGCGCGTTTCCAAGCGCTCCGGCGAAGTCCTGGACAAGTAAGGAGTTGGGCGATGACCCCGCGTCTGCGTGAACACTACGACACCGTCGTCCGCAAGCAGCTCCAGGAAAAGTTCGGTTACGCGAACCACATGGAGATCCCGCGCCTGGCCAAGATCGTGATCAACATGGGCGTCGGCGAAGCCGCCCAGGATCGCAAGAAGATCGAGGGCGCCGTTGCGGACATGACCGCCATCTCCGGTCAGAAGCCGATCGTGACCCGTGCCAAGAAGTCGATCGCGGCCTTCAAGCTGCGCGACGGCATGGTGGTCGGCTGCAAGGTCACCCTGCGCCGCGAGCGCATGTACGAGTTTCTGGACCGCTTCGTGAACATCGCCCTGCCGCGTGTTCGCGACTTCCGTGGCATCCCCGCCAAGGGCTTCGACGGCGCCGGCAACTACAACATGGGCCTGAAGGAACAGATCATTTTCCCGGAAATCAACTACGACCAGGTTGATGCCGTCCGGGGAATGGACATCGCGTTCTGCACGACTGCGAAGAGCGATGAGGAGTGCCGCGCGCTTCTCGAAGCCTTCGACATGCCGTTCCAGAAGTAAGGCCGGGAGCTGCTTAGAGATGGCGAAGGTTTCCAAGATTCAGCGTAACAAGCAGCGCGAAGAGCTGGTGGCCCTGAAGGCCGCCCGTCGCGCCGCCCTGAAAGCGATCATCAAGGACCAGAGCGTGTCCCCCGAGGAGCGGTTCCAGGCGGTCTTCAAGCTCGCCGAAATGCCGCGCAACTCCTCGAAGGTGCGTATCCGCAACCGGTGCGAGCTGACCGGCCGCCCGCGCGCCACGTACCGCAAGTTCAAGCTCGCCCGCGTCATGCTGCGCGACCTGGCCTCCCGTGGCCAGATCCCCGGCATGGTGAAGTCGAGCTGGTAAGGGAGACAGGCACCCATGTCCATGACCGATCCGTTGGGTGATCTGCTCACCCGCATCCGCAACGGCCAGCGCGCCCGCAAGTCGAGCGTCGTTACGCCGGCGTCGAACCTGCGCGCCAACGTGCTCGACGTGCTGCAGCGTGAAGGCTACATCCGTGGCTTTGAACGCTACAACATCCGCCAGGGCATCGACGAAATCCGCGTCGACCTGAAGTACCTGGACGGCGAGCCGGTGATCAAGGAGATCAGCCGCGTCTCGAAGCCGGGCCGCCGCGTGTACTCCAAGATCAAGGACCTGCCCAAGGTCTACAACGGCCTTGGCATTTCCATCCTGTCGACGCCGCGTGGCGTGATGTCCGATCACGAAGCGCGCCAGGCGAACGTCGGCGGCGAGGTCCTCTGCAAGGTGTTCTAAGGGGCTGAACGATGTCGCGAGTTGGTAAATATCCGGTCGAAGTTCCGGCTGGCGTGACTGTCACGCTGGCGGGTGACGCCGTGACCGTGAAGGGCAAGCTGGGCGAACTCAGCCTGCCGATCCTGGCCGACTTCGTGGAAGCTTCCATGGAAGGCCAGCAGGTTTGGATCAAGCCGAAGTCCGAGAGCAAGCGGGCTCGCATGATGTGGGGCACGACGCGCGCCAATATCGCCAATATGGTGAAGGGCGTGTCGGAAGGCTTCACGAAGCGGCTCGACATTGTCGGCGTCGGCTACCGTGCGTCCGTGCAGGGCAATGTGCTCAAGCTGGCGCTCGGGTTCTCCCATGACGTCGATTATCCGATCCCGTCGGATCTGAAGATCGTCACGCCGCAGCCCACGCAGATCGAGATCTCCGGCGCCGACAAGCAGCGCGTCGGCCAGATCGCTTCCGAAATCCGCAGCTACCGTCCGCCCGAGCCCTACAAGGGCAAGGGTGTGAAGTACGCGGACGAGCAGATCCTGCGTAAGGAAGGCAAGAAGAAGTAAGGGCGATAGAGATGAAGCAGACCAAGCTGTTCCAGCGTCGCGCTCAGCGCAACCGCTTCGCCCTGAAGCAGAAGGCCGGCGGTCGTCCGCGCCTCTCCGTCTTCCGTTCGGGCAAGCACATGTACGCCCAGGTGATCGACGATGTGGCGGGCAAGACCCTCGCCTCTGCCTCGACGCTCGACAAGGAGCTGAAGGGCAAGGTGGGGAAGACCGCCAACGCCGATGCCGCCGTCGAAGTCGGCAAGCTGGTGGCCGCCCGTGCCATCGCCGCCGGCGTCAGCCAGGTCGTGTTCGACCGCGGCGGCTACATCTATCACGGTCGCGTGAAGGCGTTGGCCGACGCCGCGCGCGAGGGCGGTCTCCAGTTCTAAGGGATAATCGGTATGGCTCGTACACCCAACGCTGAGCGCTCCGAGCGCACCCCGCGGGACCGCGATCGTCGCCCGAGCGACCAGCGTGACCGCACCGAGCGTGACGACGAGTTCGTCGACAAGCTCGTACACATCAACCGCGTCGCCAAGGTGGTGAAGGGCGGCCGTCGCTTCGCCTTCGCCGCCCTGGTCGTGGTCGGCGACAGCAAGGGTCGCGTCGGTTTCGGTACCGGCAAGGCCCGCGAAGTGCCGGAAGCCATCCGCAAGGCCACTGAACAGGCCAAGCGGGAAATGGTCCGCGTGCCGCTGCGCGAAGGCCGCACCCTGCATCACGACGTGCACGGCCACTTCGGTGCCGGCCGCGTGATCCTGCGGTCCGCTCCGGCCGGTACCGGCATCATCGCCGGCGGCCCGATGCGCGCCATTTTCGAGACCATGGGCGTGCAGGACGTCGTCGCCAAGTGCACCGGCACGACGAACCCGTACAACATGATCAAGGCGACCTTCGACGCGCTGAACAACCTGATGTCGCCCCGCCAGGTGGCGGCCAAGCGCGGCAAGAAGGTCGGCGACATCGTCGCGCGCCGTGACGGCGCCGCCGCCGTCGCCGCGGGCGCGAAGGAGTAAGGTCGATGGCGAACGCGAAGGTGAAGGTCACCCAGATCGGCAGCCCGATCGGCCGTAGGCAGGACCAGCGCGCCACCCTGGTGGGCCTGGGCCTCAACAAGATGCACCGCACGAGCGTCCTTGAGGACACCCCGTCGGTCCGCGGCATGATCGCCAAGGTTGCGCATCTGATCAAGGTGGAGTCGGCGGAGTAATCCGCCGCCTTCCCTCCTGAACCTCCTGTAAGTCAGGGTACGGATATGAAACTCAACGAGCTCCGCGACAATCCGGGTGCGACCAAGAAGCGCATCCGCGTCGGCCGCGGTATCGGCTCCGGCAAGGGCAAGACCGGCGGCCGTGGCGTGAAGGGTCAGACGTCGCGAACCGGCGTCGCCATCAACGGCTTCGAAGGCGGTCAGATGCCCATCTACCGCCGCCTGCCGAAGCGCGGCTTCAACAACGTCTTCCGCAAGGATTACGTGTCGCTCAACCTGGACCGCATTCAGGCCGCGTTCGACGCCGGCAAGCTGGATGCCGCCCAGCCGGTGACCGCCGAGGCCCTGGTGGCCGCCGGCGTCATCGGCCGCGCCAAGGACGGTGTTCGCGTCCTCGGCATGGGTGAGCTGAAGACCAAGGCGACCTTCCAGGTTGCCGGGGCCTCCGCCAAGGCGCGAGAGGCGATCGAGAAGGCCGGAGGCACCCTGGAGGTGCTCGCTCCGGCGGCTTCCGAGGAGGGCGGCGAGTAATCGCCGCCTCTTCCCTTTTTCCGTTTTCCAGTCTTCCTACCGAGCGAGAGTAATCGGGCATGGCTTCTGCCGCCGAACAGCTGGCCGCCAACATGAACTTCAGTACCTTCTCGAAGGCGACTGAACTCAAGAAGCGGATCTGGTTCACCCTGGGCGCCCTGATCGTCTACCGCATCGGGACGTATGTTCCGCTGCCGGGGATCAACCCGCAGGCGCTCGCCAGCATCTTCGCGCAGCAGGGCGGCGGCATCCTCGGGATGTTCGACATGTTCGCGGGTGGTGCGCTGTCGCGCATGACCATCTTTGCGCTGAACATCATGCCCTACATCTCCGCCTCGATCATCATGCAGCTGATGACCGCCGTCAGCCCCTCCATGGAGGCGCTGAAGAAGGAAGGCGAGTCGGGCCGCAAGAAGATCAACCAGTACACCCGCTACCTGACGGTGCTGATCGCCGCCATGCAGGCCTACGGCATCGCCGTCGGGCTCGAGTCCATGGGCGGCAGCGGCGGCGCTCCGGCGGTCTATGACCCGGGCTACTTCTTCCGCTTCACCACCGTCGTCACCCTGGTGGGCGGCACCCTGTTCCTGATGTGGCTGGGCGAGCAGATCACCGCCCGCGGCGTCGGCAACGGCATTTCGCTGATCATCTTCACCGGCATCGTCGCCAACCTGCCCGGCGCGCTGGCCGGCATGCTGGAACTGGGCCGCACCGGCGCGCTGCACCCCGTCGCCATCATCGGCATCATGGTGCTGGCCGTCGCCGTCATCGCCTTCATCGTGTTCGTCGAGCGCGCCCAGCGCCGCATCCTGGTGCAGTATCCCAAGCGCCAGATGGGCAACCGCATGTACGGCGGCGAATCGACCCACCTGCCGCTGAAGATCAACACCCCGGGCGTCATCCCGCCGATCTTCGCCAGCTCGATCCTGCTGGTGCCGACCACCGCCGCCAGCTTCACCGCCGGCTCCGGCCCCGAGTGGCTGCGCGACGTGGTGGCGCTGCTCGGCCTCGGCCAGCCGCTGCACATCGTGCTGTACGCCGCCCTGATCGCGTTCTTCGCCTTCTTCTATACGGCCGTCGTGTTCAACCCGCAGGACACCGCCGACAACCTGAAGAAGTACGGCGGCTTCATCCCGGGCATCCGCCCCGGCAAGAACACGGCCGAATACCTGGATTACGTGCTGACCCGGCTCACCGCCGTCGGTGCCGTCTACCTGGTGTTCATTTCGGTCCTGCCCGAGATTCTGATTGCGGAGCTGGGCGTGCCCTTCTACTTCGGCGGCACCTCGCTTCTCATCGTCGTCACCGTCACGATGGACACGGTGGCTCAGATCCAGTCCCACCTGCTGGCCCATCAGTACGAGGGACTCATCAAGAAATCGAAACTCAGGGGTAAGCGGTGATGAAGGGGAAGCGTATCATCTTCATGGGCCCGCCCGGCGGCGGCAAGGGCACGCAGGCTCAGCGCCTGGAAGACACCTTCGGGATCAAGCAGCTGTCCACGGGTGACATGCTGCGCGCGGCGGTCGCGTCCGGCTCCGAGCTGGGCAAGCAGGCCAAGGCGGTGATGGATGCCGGTCAGCTGGTCTCCGACGACCTGATGATCGGCCTGATCTCGGAGCGAATCGACCAGCCGGACTGCGCCAACGGGTTCATTCTGGATGGCTTCCCCCGCACCATTCCCCAGGCCGACGCGCTCGAGTCGCTGATGGCCGGCAAGGACATGCCGCTGGATGCGGTGATCGAGCTGCGCGTCCCCGACGCCCTGCTGGTCGAGCGCATCACCGGCCGTTATGCCTGCGCCAAGTGCGGCCGCGGCTACCACGACACCTACCAGCAGCCGAAGGTCGAGGGCGTCTGCGATGCCTGCGGCTCGACGGAGTTCAAGCGCCGCGCCGATGACAACGCCGAGACGGTGGTGTCGCGGCTGGAGGCTTATCACCGTCAGACGGCGCCGGTGCTGGAGTACTACGACAGGAAGGGCAAGGTGCACGTCGTCGACGGCACCCGCGAGATTGACCAGGTCACCAAGGATCTGGTCGAGATTCTGGAAAAATCCACGGCGGCCGGTTGACTCTCGGGGCGCGAACCCTATAATCGCGCACCTTCGGGTCACCCGCCCTAGACACGCAATTCGACATACAGTCGCAGAAGAGTAAGGAGTACGGGCTTTGGCGCGTATCGCTGGCGTTAACATTCCCACCAACAAGCGGGTGGAGATTGCGCTGACCTACATCTATGGCATCGGCCCGAAGAAGGCGAAGGAGATCTGCAACAAGATCGGTATCGCCGACGCGGTCCGTGTGAACCAGCTGTCGGATGACGAGGTGCTGCGCATCCGTGAAATGATCGACGCGGACTACAAGGTCGAAGGCGACCTGCGTCGTGAAGTCGCGATGAACATCAAGCGTCTCATGGACCTGGGCTGCTACCGCGGCCTGCGTCACCGCAAGGGCCTGCCGGTCCGTGGCCAGCGCACGCACACCAATGCGCGCACCCGCAAGGGTCCGGCCAAGCCGATCGCCGGCAAGAAGAAGTAAGCGAGAAGGATAGGTTTCGGCAATGGCCAAGGCTGCTCAGACCGCCCGTCCCCGTCGCCGCGAGCGGAAGAACATTTCTTCCGGCATCGCGCACGTGAACGCGTCGTTCAACAACACCATGATCACCATCACCGACGTGCAGGGGAACGCCATCTCCTGGTCGTCGGCTGGCTCGCAGGGCTTCAAGGGCTCCCGCAAGTCGACCCCCTACGCTGCGCAGGTCGCGGCCGAGGATGCCGGTCGCAAGGCGGCCGAGCACGGCATGAAGACCCTCGAGGTGGAAGTCTCCGGTCCGGGTTCGGGTCGCGAGTCGGCGCTGCGGGCTCTGCAGGCGGTGGGTTTTGCCATCACCTCCATCCGCGACGTCACGCCGATCCCGCACAACGGCTGCCGGCCGCGTAAGCGCCGGCGCGTCTGATGCGCCGGGCTGCCGTGCAGGAACCTGCACGGCGCGCCAATCGGTCCGCAAGGTTTCGCCGGCCCGAGCCGTAAGGCTCTGGCCGGCGCTGTGCCGTCCCAAAGCCGCGTTCGGTGCGGCCTGCGGGACTTCGGCGTTACCGGGTTCCGGCGTCCGAACCCGGAGACAACCGGATAAACAAGGGGCACGCCCGTGATTCAGAAGAACTGGCAGGAACTGATCAAACCGTCGAAGCTCTCCGTGGAGCCCGGCGACGATCCGTCGCGCGTTGCGACGGTGGTGGCCGAGCCGCTTGAGCGCGGCTTCGGCATGACGCTCGGCAACGCGCTGCGCCGCGTGCTGCTGTCGTCGCTGCAGGGTGCGGCGGTGACCGCCATTCAGATCAAAGGCGTCCTGCACGAGTTCAGCAGCGTCGAAGGCGTCCGCGAGGACGTCACCGACATGATCCTGAACATCAAGACGCTCGGCCTGCGCATGCACGGCGAGGGCCCGAAGCGCATGACGCTGAAGGCCACCGGCCCCGGTCCGGTGACCGCCGGCCAGATCGAGTCGAGCGCCGACATCGAGATCATGAACCCGAACCTGGTGATCTGTCACCTGGACCAGGGCGCGACGCTCGACATGGAGTTCACGGTCAATACCGGCAAGGGTTACGTTCCGGCGGCCAACAACCGCAGCGAAGACAGCCCGATCGGCATGATCCCGGTCGACAGCATCTTCAGCCCGGTGAAGCGTGTCTCCTACAAGGTCGAGAACAGCCGCGTCGGTCAGGTCACCGACTACGACAAGCTGTCCATGACCGTCGAGACCAACGGCGCCGTCACCCCGGAGGATGCCGTGGCGCTCGCCGCCCGCATCCTGCAGGACCAGCTGCAGCTGTTCATCAACTTCGATGAGCCGCAGGCCGCCTTCGAGGAGAAGAAGGAGGAGGAACTCCCCTTCAACAAGAACCTCCTGCGCAAGGTCGACGAGCTGGAACTGTCGGTCCGTTCGGCGAACTGCCTGAAGAACGACAACATCATCTACATCGGCGACCTGGTGCAGAAGACCGAGGCGGAAATGCTCCGCACTCCGAACTTCGGCCGCAAGTCGCTGAACGAGATCAAGGAGGTGCTCGCCTCCATGGGTCTCCACCTGGGTATGGAAATTCCGAACTGGCCGCCCGAGAACATCGAGGAACTGGCCAAGAAGCTGGAAGAGCCGTACTGATTTTTGTTTGCCCTCAGGCGCCGGGCGCGCGCTGGCGCGCGCTTGGCTCCCGCGGCATAAGCCGCGCGGCGCGGTCGCGCCGGCCGGGCCTGGAAGGCCCGGTTCGGCGGCAGGCCGCGGACGCCTGAGAGATTGGGGCGCGGTGACTTCGCCCTCAGGCGCCGGGCGCGCGCGTGCGCGCGCTTGGCTTCCGCGGCACAGACCGCCGCAGCCTGAGAGATCGGAGCGCCTGTCGCTCCGCACTTGCCTTTCGGGGCCGCCTCGTCTATACGGGCGGCCCCAATCGGTTCCACGCCGGAACCACCCCGCCGTACATGCCGCATCAGTCCTTTCATCCAGGGCGCGGCGGCGGGCATCGCAATCGGTTTCGCGCCGCGAGACCAGGAGTAGGAGGACGATCGCATGCGTCACGGTATGTCGGGCCGCAAGCTTAACCGCACCAAGGCCCACCGTAAGGCCCTGTTCGCCAACATGGCGACCGCGCTGCTGAAGCACGAGCAGATCAAGACCACCCTTCCGAAGGCGAAGGACCTGCGTCCGGTTGCCGAGAAGCTCATCTCCCTCGGCAAGCGCGGTGACCTGCACGCCCGCCGTCAGGCCCTGGCGGTGATCCGCGAGGAAGACGTGGTCCGCAAGCTGTTCTCCACCCTGGCCGAGCGCTACAAGGACCGCAGCGGCGGTTACACCCGCGTGCTGAAGGCCGGCTTCCGCTATGGCGACGCCGCCCCGATGGCCGTCATCGAGCTGGTGGACCGTGACCCGGCCGCCAAGGGCGCCGAGGACAAGGCCCGCGTGGCCGCCGAGGCCGAGGCCGCCGGCGACGAGCAGGAGTAATCCCGTCAGGCCGCCCCGCGCGGCCGGCAGGACGCTACGGAAGGGGCAGCCGGTTGCGGCTGCCCCTTGCCGTTTTTGCGCCGCGCACCGGGCGCGCTATAGTTCCGGCGGTGCGGCAACGGCAGCAGAGGGAGCCCGAGGGCCATGAAGCGGCAGGGGTGGAGACAGGCGGCGGCGATGCTGGCGGCGGCGGTGATCGCCCTGACGGCAGGCGCGGGGCCGCGGCCGGCGGCGGCGCAGGCGCCCGACGCGACGGAAACGGCGGCGCCCGAACGCCTGGTGCCGCAGTCCAAGGCGGAGATCACCCTGTCCTTCGCCCCGGTGGTGAAGGCGGTGACGCCGGCCGTCGTCAACATCTACACCAAGACGGTGGTGCAGCAGCGCCAGCCCATGTCGCCGCTGTTCAACGATCCCTTCTTCCGCCGCTTCTTCGGCGACCAGATGCTCGGCCAGCCGCAGGAGCGGGTGCAGAACTCGCTGGGCTCCGGCGTCATCATCCGCGCCGACGGCATCGTCGTCACCAACGACCACGTGGTGAAGAACGCCAGCCAGATCACCGTCGTGCTGTCCGACCGCCGCGAGTTCGAGGCCGAGGTCATCGGCACCGACGAGCGCACCGACCTTGCCGTGCTGCGCCTGAAGGCGGAAGGCGCCGATCTGCCGGTGCTGCACCTGGGCGATAGCGACGGACTGGAGGTGGGCGACCTGGTGCTGGCGGTCGGCAACCCCTTCGGCGTCGGCCAGACGGTCACCATGGGCATCGTCTCGGCGCTCGCCCGCACCACCGGCGGCGGTCAGGCCGACTACCGCAGCTTCATCCAGACCGATGCCGCCATCAACCCCGGCAACTCCGGCGGCGCGCTGGTGGATGCCGAGGGCACCCTGATCGGCATCAACACGGCGATCTACTCCCGCGACGGCGGCAACGTCGGCATCGGCTTCGCCATTCCGTCGGACCTGGTGCGGGTGGTGGTCGACAGCCTGCTCACCGGCGGCAAGGCGGTGCGGCCGTGGTTCGGCGCCGCCGGCCAGGGCGTCACCAACGAGATCGCCCAGAGCCTCGGCCTGCCGCGCCCGGCCGGGGTGCTCATCAACGGCCTCTACCCCGGCAGCCCGGCGGAGAAGGCGGGGCTGAAGATCGGCGACGTCATCACCGCAATCGACGGCCGCCCGGTGGCCGATCCGTCGGAACTGCGTTACCGCATCGTCACCGCCCCCATCGGCGGCACCGCCCGCATGAGCGTGCTGCGCCAGGGGCGGCCGCTGGACCTGACCGTCGCCCTGGTGGCGCCGCCGGAAGACCCGCCACGCTCCGTCACCCGCCTGGATGACCGCTTCGGGCCGCTGTCGGGGGCGGAGGTGGCGAACGTCAACCCGGCGCTGGCGGAGGAGATGGGCCTGTCCGGCCTGCAGCGCGGCGTCGTCATCCAGCGCCTGCTGCGCAACGGTGTGGCGGCGCGGGTCGGCTTCCGGCCGGGAGATGTGGTGACGCGCATCAACGACAGCGATACCCTGACCATTGATGCCCTGCAGGCGGCGCTGCGCCGCGGCGACACCTGGCGCATCACCTTCATCCGCGGCGGCCGCCCGACGACGGTTCTCCTGGGCCGCTGACCGCCAGCCAGAGAAGGACGCGGCTGCCCCGTGGCCACCCTGTTCGACGCCCACGCCCCCCGCCCGCTGGCCGACCGCCTGCGGCCGCACACCCTGGAAGAGGTGGTGGGGCAGGATCACCTGATCGGCCCCGACGGGCCGCTCGGGCGGATGGTGCGCGCCGGCAAGCTGACGTCCATCATCCTGTGGGGCCCGCCGGGCTGCGGCAAGACCACCATCGCCCGCCTGCTGGCCGACCGCACCGACCTGCATTTCGAGCCGCTGTCGGCGGTGTTCTCGGGCGTCGCCGACCTGCGCAAGGTGTTCGAGGCGGCGCGGGCGCGGCGGCAGACGGGGCGCGGCACGCTGCTGTTCGTCGACGAGATCCACCGCTTCAACCGCAGCCAGCAGGACGGCTTCCTGCCCTATGTGGAGGACGGCACGGTGGTGCTGGTGGGCGCCACCACCGAAAACCCCAGCTTCGAGCTGAACGCGGCGCTGCTGTCGCGCTGCCGCGTGCTGGTGCTGAACCGCCTGGACGAGCCGGCGCTGGAAACCCTGCTGGCGCGGGTGGAGGCCGACCTCGGCAAGCCCCTGCCGCTGACGCCCGACGCCCGCGCGGCGCTCAAGGCCATCGCCGACGGCGACGGCCGCTACCTGCTGGGCATGGCGGAGGACGTGGTCAACTTCGGCCCGGCGGAGGCGCTGGACGCGGCCGGTCTGGCTTCGGTGGTGCAGCGGCGGGCGCCGGTCTACGACAAGGACCGCGAGGGCCACTACAACCTCATCTCCGCCCTGCACAAGTCCCTGCGCGGGTCGGATACCGACGCGGCGCTGTACTGGATGGCGCGCATGCTCGACGGCGGCGAGGACCCGGCCTTCCTGCTGCGGCGGCTGACCCGGTTTGCGGTGGAGGATGTGGGGCTGGCCGATCCCGGCGCCGTCACCCAGGCCATCGCGGCGTGGGAAACCTACGACCGCCTCGGCAGCCCGGAGGGGGAGCTGGCCATCGCGCAGCTGGTGATCTATCTCGGCACCGCGCCCAAGTCCAACGCCGGCTATGTCGCCTACAAGGCGGCGCGCAAGGCGGCCAAGGGCACGGGCAGCCTGATGCCGCCCAAGCACATCCTCAACGCCCCGACGCGGATGATGAAGGATCTGGGCTACGGCAAGGGCTACGCCTACGATCACGACGCGCCGGAGGCCTTCTCCGGCCAGAACTACTTCCCCGAGGAGATGGCCCGCCAGCGCTTCTACGATCCGCCGGAGCGCGGGTTCGAGCGCGAACTGCGCAAGCGCATCGACTGGTGGGACCGCCTGCGCGCCCGCCGTCAGGCGGCGGACGACAGGGACGACGAGGGCGGCGGGGCAGGGGGCGCGTCATGACTCCGCAGATGCTGCTGGCCGTGGCGGCCGGCGGGGCGCTCGGCAGCATGGGGCGCTATGTGGTCGGTGTGCTGATGGCGCGGCTGCTGGGGGCCGGCTTTCCCTGGGGGACGCTGACGGTCAACATCGTCGGCAGTTTCGTCATGGGCCTGCTGATCGAGGCGGCGGCGCTGCGCGGCGTGCTGTCGGTGGAGGCGCGGGCTTTCGTGTTCGTGGGCGTGCTCGGCGGCTTCACCACCTTCTCCAGCTTCTCGCTGGACGTGGTGACGCTGGTGCAGCGCGACGAGGTTTGGGCGGCGGGCGCCTATCTGGCGGCCACGCTGGTCGTCGGGGTGTTCGCCCTGGTATTCGGATTATTCGTGGCAAGGCAGATGCTGACATGAGCGGCGTACAGACCATCACCGTCGAACAGGCGGAAGACGACACCCGGCTCGACCGCTGGTTCAAGCGGCGGTTCCCGGACCTGAAGCACGGCCGCCTGGAAAAGCTGCTGCGCACCGGCCAGATCCGCGTCGACGGCAAGCGCGCCAAGGCGGCGCAGCGGCTGGAGAAGGGCCAGGTGGTGCGGGTACCGCCGCTGGGCGAGCAGCCGGAGCTGCCGCCCGACGTCGACCGCCGGCAGACCATCTCGCCGGCCGATGCGGCCATGATCCGCGCCTGCGTCATCCACCAGGACGACGACGTCATCATCCTCAACAAGCCGCCGGGTCTGGCAGTGCAAGGCGGTACCGGCACCACCAAGCACGTTGACGGCCTGCTGCCGGCGCTGATGGACGACCCCGACGGCGACGAGCGGCCGAAGCTGGTCCATCGCCTCGACCGCGATACCTCCGGCGTGCTGGTCATCGCCCGCAACACCTTCGCGGCGACAGCCCTGACGGCCGCCTTCCGCAGCCGCGACACCCGCAAGATCTACTGGGCGGTGGTGGTCGGCGCGCCGGTGCCGGCGGAGGGCAAGATCTCGGCGCCCATCGCCAAGGCCCCCGGCAAGGCCGGCGAGCGCATGGAGGTGGACGAGGACTGGGGCAAGCCGTCGGTGACCCTCTACCGCACCCTCGACTCGGCCTTCGACAAGGCGGCGTGGCTGGAGATGGAACCGCTGACCGGCCGCACCCACCAGCTGCGCGTCCACGCCGCCCACATCGGCACGCCGATCCTCGGCGACGGCAAGTACGGCGGGGCGGAGGCGCACATGATGGGCCACGGCATCAGCCGCAAGCTGCACCTGCACGCCCGCAGCCTCGCCATTCCCCACCCCCGCGGCGGCACCCTGGAGGTAACCGCCGACCTGCCCGAGCATATGCGCGAGACGTTCTCGTTCTTCGGGTGGGAGGGGGCGTAACTAGACTGCTTATTGACGCTCCGCCCTTCCCGAGGTACTAAGCTTTGATTTGTGAGTGGAGGGGGATATGGAGCTACCTAGGGTTATCCAGGCAAATCGGGGGAATGGGGTTTTTGACGATCTTAAACAACAGTGGTCGACTCAACTGCAGGAGTATGGCGTTCCCCCGACGGAGCACGCCGCTCCGTATCTTGATCATGCAGAGGATATCGTACTCGGCCCGGTTGAGCCGAACTACAGCATAGCTTGCCTCCACACGGAACGGGATGGGTTCCTGGCCCTCTTCCATGCGAATCGAGCTATGCTGCCGCGGACGACGGGGTATACCCTCCGTGTGCTATGGGTGCTCCCTTCACCTCGATTCGATTATGAAGACCTTCGACCGGAGGCATTTGCGGAACTGGCTGCGGGTGTCGTGTGGGGTAGTATTGAACTCGCGCGCGGCCCCATGCGTTCGGATCAAGTTAAGGTCCACCTACAAAATGTTGGGGACCGCCGAATGGTCACAGCAATGGCTTTCAGCTTTCGCTTTACACATCCGGACATAACGGTTGAAGTGGTTGGCAACTGGCTTCATATAGGCGGCGTGAATGCGCCGAACTGCGGGATACCCCATCAGTAGGCACAGCGAGGGAGCTATGGTCGAAAAAGCCACGTTGTACGAGGCCCTGTACAGGGCATGGTTGGAGGCCGCGGTAAAATCTGGTGACGCCTTTAGGGAGATGTCCTGGTTCGGCCAGTGGCGGGCTCGTGAGGCAGTGGACCGAAAGCAAGCGGCCTGATTTATTGATGCAAGCTTTGCTCCTGTAGGTAGTCGCGCGCGACAAGCGCGTGGCTCGACATAGGTAAGCGATCGGGGAGAGATCAAATGGGTCTCTCCCCTTTTCCGTATAATCCTACCCCCCAGGTAGTCTCACCGCCGCCGGCCCGGACAATCTCCGTCGCGAAGGCAGCGGCATTACAGGCTGGCGGTGGGGCGGACGACGATCTCGCTGACGTCGACGTCGGCGGGCTGTTCGATGGCGAAGCGGACGGCCCGGCCAATGGCATCGGGCGTCAGGGCGATCTTGCGGTAGCTCTTCATCGCCTCGGCAGCCTCTGGGTCGGTGATGGTGTCGGCCAGTTCGCTTTCGACCACGCCGGGGTGGATGCAGGTGACGCGGATGCGGTCGTTCTCCTGCCGCAACCCGTCCGAGATCGCCCGCACGGCGTACTTGGTGGCGCAGTAGACCGCCGCCGTCGGCACCACCTGCAGGGCGCCGATGGAGGCGATGTTGATCACATGGCCGGAGCCGCGTGCCTGCATCTCCGGCAGCACGGCGGCGATGCCGTGGAGCACGCCTCGGATATTCACGTCGATCATGCGGTCCCACTCGTCCACCTTGAGGGCGGTCAGGGGGGGGCAGCGGCATGATGCCGGCATTGTTGACGATCACGTCGACGCGCCCGAACCGCTCCCGCGCCGCCTCGGCGAAGGCGGCCACATCGGCGCGGTCGGTGACGTCCAGGCGCCGGGTCAGCACCGGGCCGCCGAGGTCCCGGGCCAGGGCCTCCAGGCGCTCCGTGCGGCGGGCGCCGAGGGCGAGCCTGGCGCCGGTGCCGGCCAGGGCGCGGGCGATGCCGGCACCGATACCGCTGGAGGCGCCGGTGATGAGGACGACCTTGTCGATGGACATGGCTGATTTCCTTTCCTGATGTCGTCGATTGGCTTGCCCGAAACATAGGTCGGCGCCATTGTCACCATAAGACGACAATGATTTGCCACGTTGGCGAGGCAGGCTAACCAATGCAGCCCGATCTCAATGCCCTTGCCGTCTTCGTCCTGGTGGCGGAGGAGCGGAACTTCAGGGCGGCGGCCGACAGGCTGGGGGTGACCCGGTCCGCCGTCAGCCAGACCATCCGGCGGCTTGAGGAAAGCCTCGGCATCGCGCTGGTCCGGCGCACCACGCGCAGCGTCAGCCTGACCGAGGCCGGCGAGGCGCTGCATGCCGAGGTCGCGCCGGCGGTCGCCGACGTGCGGGCGGCGCTGGAGCGGACGGCGGTCTTGACCGGCCACCCGCGCGGGCGCCTGCGGCTCGCCGTCTCGTCCATCGCCGAACGCTTCCTGTCCGGGCCGTTCCTGGCGGAATTCGTTGAGGCCTACCCCGAGGTGGGCCTCGACATCACCGTGACCGACGAGGAATTCGACATCGTGGCCGAAGGCTTCGATGCCGGGGTCCGTCTGGGCGAGGTGATCGAGCAGGACATGATCGCCGCCCCGGTCGGCGGGAACGAGCGCCAGCTGGCCGTTTGCGCGCCGTCCTATCGGGATCGCTTCGGGGTGCCGTCACATCCGGCCGAACTGGCGTCCCATGCCTGCATCGGCTGGCGTCGGACGCCCAAGGCGGCGCCCTATCGCTGGGAGTTCGCGGAGGGAGGGGCCGAGTTCAGCGTCGCCGTCGCCCCGAGAGTGACCACCAACGACCTGGCGCTGATGATCAAGCTGGCCACCGCCGGGGCGGGCATCACCTTCGGCATGGAGGAGAACTTCCGCCCGTATATCGGGCGGGGCGAGCTGCTGCCGATCCTGGAGGACTATTGCCCCTTCTTCGCCGGGTTCTATCTCTACTACCCCAGCCGCCGCTACGTCGCCCCGAAGCTTCGCGTTCTTGTCGACCACCTTCGGCGCCAGAGGTGGCCGTGACGGCCGGACAGGGCCGAACCGGCGCCCGGCGATCCCCGCCGGTCGGGATAGGGGATGCCGGTACACAGGAGACGCCACGATGCAGCAGCAGATTTCCGTCATTACCCTGGGCGTGCAGGATCTTGCGGTGTCGAAGCGCTTCTATGGCGAGGGCTTCGGCTGGCAGCCGGTGTTCGAGAACGCCGAGATCGTGTTCTACCAGATGAACGGCCTCGTGCTCGGCACCTGGCTGAAACCGCAGCTGGAGGCCGACATGCAGCGCACGGCGGCGGAGGGCTCCGGCGCCGTGGCGCTGGCCCACAACGTCGGCAGCGCAGAGGAGGTCGCCCGCGTGATGGATCGGCTGACGGCGGCCGGCGGGACGGTCCTCCGCCCCGCCGATGCGCCGCCGCACGGCGGTTTTCGCGGCTATGTCGCCGACCCCGACGGCCACGCCTGGGAAATCGCCTGGAACGCCAGCTGGACCATCGACGACCATGGCCATGTGACGTTCGGGCTGTAACCGCGCGCCCCGCCCGGCGGCCCTGACGCAGGGGCCGCCGGGCGGGAGTGATGCGGCCCGCCCTTACTCCCGCACGTAAATCTCTCCGCCGCCGGCGCGGAACCGTTCCGCCATGTCGGCCATGCCGTCCGATGCCGCGGCGGCGTCGCGGATGTCCTGGCTGATCTTCATCGAGCAGAACTTCGGCCCGCACATGGAGCAGAAGTGCGCCGACTTGGCGCCCTCCGCCGGCAGGGTCTGGTCGTGGAAGCGTTCCGCCGTCTCCGGGTCGAGGGCGAGGCGGAACTGGTCGCGCCAGCGGAACTCGAAGCGGGCGCGGGAGAGGGCGTCGTCGCGTTCCTGGGCCGCCGGGTGACCCTTGGCGAGGTCGGCGGCGTGGGCGGCGATCTTGTAGGTCACCACCCCCACCTTCACGTCGTCGCGGTCGGGAAGGCCCAGGTGTTCCTTGGGCGTCACGTAGCACAGCATGGCGGTGCCGAACCAGCCGATCATCGCCGCGCCGATGCCCGAGGTGATGTGGTCGTAGCCCGGCGCGATGTCGGTGACCAGCGGGCCGAGAGTGTAGAACGGCGCCTCGCCGCACAGCGCCAGCTGCTTGTCCATGTTCTCCTTGATCTTGTGCATGGGCACGTGGCCCGGCCCCTCGATCATCACCTGCACGTCGTGGTCCCAGGCGACCTTGGTCAGCTCGCCCAGGGTTTCCAGCTCGGCGAACTGGGCGGCGTCGTTGGCGTCGGCGATGGAGCCCGGCCGCAGCCCGTCGCCCAGCGACAGGGCGATGTCGTAGGTGCGGCAGAGGGCGCAGATGTCGGCGAAGCGCTCATACAGGAAGCTCTCGCGGTGATGGGCGAGGCACCACTTGGCCATGATGGAGCCGCCGCGCGACACGATGCCGGTCACCCGCCGCGCCGTCAGCGGAATGTGGGCGAGGCGCAGGCCGGCGTGGATGGTGAAGTAGTCGACGCCCTGCTCGGCCTGCTCGATCAGGGTGTCGCGGAACACCTCCCACGTCAGATCCTCGGCGACGCCGTTCACCTTCTCCAGCGCCTGATAGAGCGGCACGGTGCCGATGGGGACCGGGGCGTTGCGGATGATCCATTCGCGGGTGTCGTGGATGTTGCGGCCGGTGGACAGGTCCATGACCGTGTCGGCGCCCCAGCGGATGGACCACACCATCTTCTCCACCTCCTCGGCGACCGAGGAGGCGACGGCGGAATTGCCGATGTTGGCATTGATCTTCACCAGGAAATTGCGGCCGATGATCATCGGTTCGCTTTCCGGGTGGTTGATGTTGGCCGGCAGGATGGCGCGGCCGCGGGCGATTTCGTCGCGCACGAACTCCGGCGTCACCACCGGCGGCAAGGCGGCGCCGAAGCTCTCGCCGTCCGCCGCCCGCGCCGCCGCCTGCCGGCGGCCGAGGGTTTCGCGCACGGCAACGTATTCCATCTCCGGGGTGACGATGCCGGCGCGGGCATAGGCCAATTGGGTCGGCGCCGCCCCGGCCTTGCCGCGCAGCACCGGGCGGTCGGCACGGTCGAAGGGCGGCAGGTCGGCGCCGCGGTCGGTGCTGCGGCGGCCGTTGTCCTCCGGCTTCACGGCGCGGCCGGGGTAGGCCTCGACATCGCCGCGGGCGGCGATCCAGGCGGCGCGCAGGGGCGGCAGGCCGCGGCGGATGTCGATGGCGGCGGCGGGGTCGGTATAGGGACCGGAACTGTCGTAGACGCGCACCGGCGGCTCGCCGGACGACGGCTCCAGGTCGATCTCGCGCATGGCGACGCGCACGTCAGGGTGCAGGGTGCCGGGCAGGTGGACCTTGCGGCTGGAGGGCAGCGGCCCGGTGGAGACGCTGAAGCCGTCGGGGCCGGCGGCGGGGCCGGGCTGGGGGCGGGTATCGGGCATGACACGGGATCTCCTCGATCGGATGACGTCGGGAGATCCGGCTGTCGCCTGCGCTGTGGCGGAATGGGTGCGGTCTGCGGGCGGGCGGGCGGCGGGTGCCCTGGATGGCGGGCGCGCCGGCGCGGTGGCCGAGACCTGTTTCCTCCCTACGCCGGTACGAGCCGGATCAGGTTCAAAGGGTCTCCGCGTCGGCCAAGGCCCGGCGGTTTCTCAGCCCCCTAACGGGGCTCCCCTGGAACAGGCAGGATGGTGGGCGGAAAGGGCTGCCGGTGTCAACCGTTTGTCGGCGGCAGGGCCTTCAGCAGCCGGTCGCAGTCCCGCCGCAGGTCGTCGGGACGGGCGGCGAGGTAGCGCCCGCGCGCCGTCGCCACCGCCGCGTCGCGCTCCGCCGCCGTCAGGCCCAGGGCGTCGATGTGGCGGGACAGGCGACGCGCCGCCTCGGCCGGCAGCCGGCGGCCGGCATCGCTGCGTGCGGCGGACTGCGCCTCGCCGTAGGCCATGAAGCAGGTGAAGGCGGCCGCCGCCGCCTCGTCGTCCGCCGCGCCGGCCGGGGGCGGGCCGAGGGCGGCGGCGATCAGCAGGGCGAGGGCGGCGACGGCGGCGGCCGGTGGCATGGCGCTATCCGCCGAAGCTCTGGACCAGGCTGCCGACCAGCACGTACCAGCCATCCACCAGCACGAAGAAGATCAGCTTGAACGGCAGCGCCAGCATCATCGGCGGCAGCATCATCATGCCCATGGACATCAGCACCGAGGCGACGACCATGTCGATGATGATGAAGGGCACGTAGATCAGGAAGCCGATCTCGAAGGCGCGCCGCAGCTCGCTGATCATGAAGGCCGGCACCAGGGCGCGCAGGGGTACCGCCTCGGGCGACTCGGGTTCCTCGACGCCGGCGATGTCCATGAACAGGGCGAGGTCGCGCTCGCGCACGTGGCGCATCATGAACTCGTGGAAGGGCGCGACGGCGCGGTCGAAGGCCTCGAACTCGTCGATCTGCTCGTTGACCATGGGCACCACCGCCGCATCCCAGGCGGTTTCGAACACCGGCTGCATGATGAAGAAGGTGAGGAACATGGCCAGGCTGACCAGCACCATGTTGGGCGGCGTGGTGTTGGTGCCCATGGCGACGCGCAGGATGGAGAACACCACCACGATGCGCACGAAGCTGGTGACCATCAGCAGGATGGACGGCGCCAGGGTGATGACCGTGATCAGCATCACCAGCTGCACGATGCGCCGGGTGGTGGACCCGGTGTCGTCGCCCAGCTCGACGCTGATGGACTGAGCCAGCGCATCGTGCGGCACGGCCAGGGCCAGCATGCCGGCAACCAGGGCGGCCAGGGCGCCGAGGCCGAGCAGGCGGCGGGGCAGGGTCATCGGGCGTCCTCCTGGGGCGCGGGCATGGGCGCCGGATCGTCCGGCCGGTGCGGCAGGGCGGGCGGCGCGGGGTCGGGCCCGTCGCCGGGGGGCAGGTCTTCGGGCGGGGCCGGGATGCCGGCCTCGATCAGCAGGTCGCGCTGGGGGCCGAGCAGCAGCAGGTGCTCGCGGTCGTCACGGCGGACCAGCACCAGCCGGCGGCGCGAATCCAGCGCCGTCACCTCGACGATGCCGAGGCGCCGGCCGCGCCGCCCCCGCCGCCCGGCCGGGGCGTTGGGCGCCAGGCCGAAGCGGCGCGCGGCCCAGCCGGCCAGCAGCACGAGGCCGACGACCAGCACCAGGGCGAGGATGAGGCGGAGGTAGACGGTGGCGTCCATGGGCGCGCGGCGGCGGGGCTCAGTCGGTCTCGGTCTGGGTGCGGCGGTAGGTGGCGGCGGCGGCCGTCGGGTCGGCCGGGGCGCCGCGCCCGAGATGTGCTGCGTACTGGCTTTTCAGATCCTGTTCAAGGTCGTCGAGCCCTTCCAGCAGCGCCTCCAGGGCCGGCAGCAGGGCGCGGGCCTCGTCGCGGGGCAGGTCGGCGATGGCGGTGCAGGCCGCCGCGATCTTGCCTTCCAGCGCCGACAGGTCGAGCGTGCGGCCCTGCGCCAGCAGGCGGCGCCCGGTGGCGATGACCGAGGCGACCTTGTCCAGATCAAGCCGGAGTGTTTCGAAGCGCTCGCTGCTCATGGGGCAAATGCGCCCGCCGTGGCTGGCGGCGGGATCTCCTGTCCGTTGGCGCGATAGACGTACAGCATGATCTCGGCCACCGCGGCATAGGCTTCGACGGGGATTTCCATGTCGAGGTCGATGGCGGCCAGGATCTGCGCCAGATCGGCGTCTTCGCGCACACGCACGCCGTTGGCCCAGGCCAGCTGCAGGATCTGTTCGGCGACCGCGCCGCGGCCCGAGGCGGTGACCCGCGGGGCCGTGTCGTGTTCGGGGTTCCAGGCCAGGGCGACGGCAACGGCCCGCTGCGGCGGCGTCTGCTGCGCGCGAGAGTCGTGGTCGTCGGTCATGGCGAGGCACCTCCGGCACGGGGTTCCGGTGAGGGAGAATGGGTTGAGTGCGCTTAAGAAATAATGAAGACATGGGGGCTATAAGGGAGGGGCGGCAGGCCCGTCGGGGGCACCGGGCAGGCGCCGCGGTTTACCGTTCCTTAAACGGAAACGGGTGATTATGCTCCCAGGCCAGCCGGGAGTCGTCCGGCGCCGGCGCATGGAGAGGATGAATGGACCTTCAGAACCTGGGACTGTTCCGCATGGCGAAGACCAAGCTGGACTGGCTTGCCCAGCGCCAGAAGGTGCTCGCCCAGAACATCGCCAACGCCAATACCCCCGACTACCGCGCCAAGGACCTGCGCGAGCTTGATTTCGCCAAGGAAATCAAGAACGTGATGGAGCCGCAGGTGCAGGTGGCGCAGACCGATCCGCGGCACCTGCCGGGCACCCTGCCGACCCGCGGCCCGTTCTATGAAGACTCCTACGGCAAGCCTTACGAAGAAAGCATCGACGGCAACCGCGTCGTGCTGGAAGAGCAGATGGAGAAGGTGGGCAGCGTGAAGGGGCAGTACACCCTTGCGCTCAACCTGTTCCAGAAGAACGTGAAGATGCTGAAGACCGCTCTTGGCAAGAGCCAGGGCTGAGGAAGGACGGTAAGCCGCCATGGACGATCTGTCGAAAAGCTCTGCCATCGCCTCCGCCGGCATGAAGGCGCAGTCCAAGCGCATTCGCGTCACGTCGGAAAACCTGGCCAACGCCAACTCGCTGTCCAACATGCCGGGCGGCGAGCCGTACCGCCGCAAGCTGGTCACCTTCCGCAACCTGGTCGACCAGGAACTGGACGCGGTGAAGCCGGTGGTCCGCCGCATGACCGAGGACATGAGCCCGTTCGGCCGCAAGTACGATCCCGGCCACCCGGCCGCCGACGAGAACGGCTACATCATGACCCCCAACGTCAACCCGCTGGTCGAGCTGATGGACCTGCGCGAGGCGGAACGGTCCTACGAAGCCAACATGAACGTCATCCAGGTTTCCAAGCAGCTGACATCGAAGACCGTGGACCTGCTGCGCTGACGGGCGACCAACGCCCGCGCGCCCCTGCTGAGAGAGAGTGAGAGACATGGCCGTCAGCTTCACCAACGCCATCAACGCCTACAACAGCGCCGCCCGCTCGGTCGCCGAGGGCCGGCCGGAGCCGGCCGTCGAGTCCGGCCAGGGTTCGGCCTTCGCCAGCCTGGTGAAGGACAGCCTGCGCGAGGCTCGCGACCTCGGCCTCAAGTCGGAAGAGGTGCAGATGAAGGCCATCAACGGCCAGGCCGACATGCGCGACGTGGTGATGGCGGTGGCCAACGCGGAAATGGCGCTGGATACGGTGGTCACCATCCGCGACCGGGTGGTTTCGGCCTACCAGGAAATCCTCAAGATGCCGATCTGACGGGCGGCCGCCGCCGCAGCCGCTGCGTCCTTTCCCGCTCCCGCGCCGTGACATGGGGCCATGAACGAAAGCGTCATCGTCGACATTGCCCGTGACGGCATCTGGACCCTGCTCAAGATTGCTGGCCCGACGCTGCTGGTGGCGCTGGCCGTCGGCGTGCTGGTGTCGCTGATTCAGACGCTGACCCACATCCAGGAAATGACCCTGACCTTCGTGCCGAAGATCCTGGTGATGTTCGTCACGATCCTGTTCACGCTGCCGTTCATGATCCGCCAGATCGACGAATTCTGGCTGCGCATGATGGACAACGTGGTCAACCTGCAATAGACCGCCATCCTGCCGCGGCGGGACGGCGCCGGGCGGCGCCCCCCGCCCCACCGCCGGAGGGGCCCGCCGCCCATGCTCGCCGAATTCCTGACGTCGAACGTGTTCGCGTTCATGCTCGTGTTCGCGCGGCTGGGGGCGATGTTCATGTTCCTGCCGGGCTTTTCGGCCAGCTACGTCACCATGCGGGCGCGCATCGCCATGGCGCTGGTGATCACGCTGGTGATCACGCCGCTGCTCTCCCGCACCCTGCCGGACCTGCCGCCGACCACCGCCGCCTTGCTGATGCTGGTGGGCGGCGAGGTGCTGGTGGGCCTGTTCCTCGGCATCTTCGCCCAGTTCCTGATGTCGGCGCTGACGGTGGCCGGCACCTCCATCGGCCGCGACACCGGCCTGATGAGCGCCATGGTGTTCGACCCGGTGACCGAAAGCCAGGGCGCCATGATCATCGGCTTCCTGACCATCCTGGCGCTGGTGCTGATGTTCGCGCTGGACATGCACCACCTGATGATTCAGGCGCTGATTTCCAGCTATGTGACCTTTCCTCCGGCCGGGGACCGCTTCATCATCGGTGATGTGCTGGCGGTGCTGACCGAGACGCTGGACGATTCGTTCCTGATCGGCCTGCAGATCGCGTCGCCGTTCCTGGTGTTCAACCTGGTGTTCCAGATCGGCATGGGCCTGCTGTCGCGCCTGTCGCCGCAGATGAACGTTTTCTTCATCGGCCTGCCGCTGCAGATCATGTTCGGTCTGGCGGTGCTGGCGGTGGCGCTGCCGGGGATGATGTTCGTCTTCCTGCGGTATTTCGAAACCAGTCTGACCGGCTTCCTGCCGGTCGGCGGCGGAGGGTGAGCCTTGGCTGACGAGGACAAGGACTCCAAAACAGAAGAGCCGACCGCCCGAAGGCTTGAGAAAGCGCGGGACGACGGTCAGGTTGCCGTATCGCAGGAACTGCGCACGCTGTTCATGCTGGGCGGGGCGCTGATCATCATGTGGCTGCTGGCGCCGTGGGTGATGGCGGGCCTGCGCGACTACCTGGAAAGCTTCATCGACCGCATGGCGCGGGTGGAACTGACGCCGGAAGGCACGCGGCAGCTGTTCGCCTCGGTGCTGTGGGAGGTGTCGCTGTGGCTGGTGCTGCCCATCGGCCTGCTGACCATCCTGGCGATCGTCGGCACCACCACCCAGGTCGGCCTGCTGTTCACGCCGAAGAAGCTGGAGCCGAAGCTCAGCAACATCAGCATCATCAAGGGCTTCAAGAAGATCTTCTCGAAGAACTCGCTGGTCGAGTTCCTGAAGTCGGTGGCCAAGGTTTCCATCGTCACGGTGGTGGGCGTGCTGGTGGTGGTGCCGTTCTTCCGCAGCCCGGAGCAGATGGTCGACGAGCCGCTGATGGTCACGCTCGACCATGCCCATTTGATGATCGTTCTTCTGTTGGCAGCCGTTGTCGCGGCGGTGCTGGCGCTCGCCACCGCCGACTTCGTGTGGCAGCGCCACCAGCACCGCGACAGCCTGAAGATGAGCAAGCAGGAACTGAAGGACGAATTCAAGGACCAGGAAGGCGACCCGCAGATCAAGGGCAAGATCCGCCAGCTGCGCCAGCAGCGCGCCCGGCAGCGCATGATGTCGGCGGTGCCCGATGCCAGCGTGGTCATCACCAACCCGACCCACTTCGCCGTGGCGCTGAAGTACGAGATGGAAAAGATGGCCGCCCCGACGGTGGTCGCCAAGGGCCAGGACCTGATCGCCCTGAAGATCCGCGAGATCGCCAAGGAGAACGACGTGCCCATCGTCGAAAACCCGCCGCTCGCCCGCGCCCTGTTCAAGGCGGTGGACCTGGAGGAGGAAATCCCGCAGGAGCACTACAAGGCGGTGGCCGAGGTCATCGGCTTCGTCATGAAGCAGAAGAAGAAGGGCGGGCAGCGTGTCCGTCTCTGAGGTTCCGCTGATCACCGCGCTCGCCTGGATGGCCGTCGGCGCGGCGCTGCCCGGCATCGCGCTCGCCGCCCTGTGGCTGCGCCAGCAGCGCTGGCGGCCGGAGGAACGGCGGCGGGCAGGGGCGGAGGCGGCCCTGCGCGATGCCGACCCGCGGCCGCGCCAGATCGTCGAGCGCAGCGGCACCGTGCTCGCCGCCAATGCCGCCGCCCGGGTGCGCTGGGGCAGCGAGGGGGCGCTGGCGGAGCTGGAACGGCGGGTGACCCGCGGCGACGACGAGGGCCATGTCAGCGTCGGCCGCCTGCGCGTCGCCGCCTCCCTGCCCATGCGCGAGATCGTCGACGTGCCGCTGACCATGGACGCGGTGGGCGGGCCGGAGTGGCTGCGGGTGTCGGTCGGCCCCGCCCCGGCCCCGGCGCCCGCCGGCGCCGTGCTGTGGGAGGCGGAGGACGTCACCGCCCGCCGCGCCATCGACGAGGTGCTGCGGCGGGAACGCGACGACCTGTCCGACTTCCTCTACTTCCTGCCGGTGGGCGCCTATTCCGCCGACATCGACGGCCGCATCCGCTTCGCCAACCAGCGCTTCGCCGAATGGCTGGACTGGGAGCCGGGGGAACTGTCGGGCCTGCTGGTGGACGACCTGCTGCACGAGGGGCTGGGGCCGGAAGGCGACGGCACCTGGCGCGGCGTCGTGGTCTATCGCACCCGCGACGGCCAGCCGTTGCCCTGCTTCGTCGCCCAGGACGTGTTCGACGACGGCGGCGAGACCCGCACCCGCACCGCCGTGCTGCGGCTGGACGACGTCACCCCGCGGGCGCTGGCGACGCCCGGCGAACGGCGCCGGCCGTCGGCCGCCGATGCTCCCTTCCGCCGCCTGTTCGAGCGGGCGCCGACGGCGCTGGCGGTGCTCGACCAGTCGGGCACGCTGGAGGCGGTGAATGCGGCCTTCAGCCAGCTGGTGCGCCTCGGCCAGGGCGATCTGACCGACCGGCCGCTGGCCGACCTGCTCGACGGCGACGACCGCGACCTGCTGGAGGCGCTGCTGTCGCGCATGGCCCTGGCCGGCGAGGCGGGGGCGGTGGCCAAGGTGGACGTCCGGCTGGCCGAGGCGGCGGAGCGCGTGTGCTCGCTGGCGGTGGCGGCGCTGGGCGGCGACGGCGGCGAGGCGGAGGCCGGCGGCGGCGGCGACGGCGGCGTGCGCGGCTTCCTGGTGCACGTGGTCGACACCACCGAGCAGAAGAACCTGGAGATGCAGTTCGCCCAGGCCCAGAAGATGCAGGCCATGGGTCAGCTGGCCGGCGGCGTGGCGCACGACTTCAACAACCTGCTGACCGCCATGATCGGCTTCTGCGACCTGCTGCTGCAGCGCCACGGCGCCGGCGACCCCAGCTTCGCCGACATCATGCAGATCAAGCAGAACGCCAACCGCGCCGCTAATCTGGTGCGCCAGCTGCTGGCCTTCTCGCGTCGGCAGCCGCTGCTGCCCAAGCTGCTGAACGCCACTGACGCGCTGTCGGAACTCTCCCACCTGCTGCGCCGCCTGCTGGGCGAGCAGGTGACCCTGAGCATGATCCACGGCCGCGAGCTGGGGCTGGTGCGGGTCGACCCCGGCCAGTTCGACCAGGTCATCATCAACCTGGCGGTCAATGCCCGCGATGCCATGACCGGCGGCGGCACCCTGACCATCCGCACCGGCGTGGTGGACGTGCCGGTGGCCCGCCGCCGCGGGGTGGAGGAAGTGCCGCCCGGCCGCTACGTCGAGATCGCCGTCGCCGACACCGGCACCGGCATCCGGCCGGAGCACCTGGGCCGCATCTTCGAGCCGTTCTTCTCCACCAAGGTCGGCATCACCGGCGCCGGCACCGGGCTCGGCCTGTCCACCGTCTACGGCATCGTGCGGCAGACGGAAGGCTTCATCTTCGTCGAGAGCGAGCCGGGGGAGGGGGCGACCTTCACCATCTGGCTGCCGCGCCACGACCCGGAAACCGCCCGCAGCCAGGTGGTGGGGGCGGTGGATCGCGGCACGCCCGCCGACCTG